>JAGAJQ010000160.1 GCA_017828955.1 Oscillospiraceae bacterium | reverse complement strand
TTCTGTCATAACGCCGAGAACAGCAAGACCTTCACTTGTAACGAGGGGATCGCCCTTTTCGTCGTTCTTGAATGTGCATTCAACATAGCCGTTTTCAATTTTTGTTCCGTCAGCCATATATTCGCCGTATCTTCTGATGAAGCTTCCTGTTGCAACAAGACGGCAGATAACTTCAAGACCATGACCGAAAACTGTTGCGGGGAGAACTTCCATAGTAGCGTTTTCAATATCAGCGCTTACATAGTGAGTCTTGATTCCTGCTTTTTTGAGCATTTCAAAGTAGTAAACAGATGTTTCGAGGTTGGCTTTGCCGATACCGTCGATTGTGAGACCTACTGAGTTTTCACCGGGATCGAAAACGCCGTCTTTACCTGTGCAGTCATCCTTGAACTTAAGCATTACATTGCCGTTGTCAAGCTTGTAAACATCTTTTGTTTTACCTGTATAAATTTTTTCCATAAGTATTGCTCCTTTTCTTTTGTGAATCAAGTGGAAATCCACCATAACATAGAAATTATATATCATTATTTCTAACATTTCAAGAGGATTTTGCAATTTTTTTTTTGTTAAAATTCATTTTTTGGAGATTTTCACAGTATATTATAAATTTTGACCTCGTTAAATATTTATAATTTCACCTTGTTGACATTTCAACAACTGTGTGATATAATTCTTCTTGTTGATATTTCAACAAAAGGAGTATTGATTATGGAAGAAAGATTTGAAACGTTTACTGTGCTTATAGCGAAAATAAGCAGAAGTATAAGGAAGATAAAAAATCAGGAGATGGCGGATTACGGTTTTAAAAGTCCGCACGTGTCGTGTCTTTATTATCTTTACAGAGAGGGAGAGCTTACTGCAACGGAGCTCTGTGAAAGATGCGAAGAAGACAAGGCGACTATTTCGCGTTCTTTGAATTATCTTGAAGAAAACGGATATTTGGTATGCGATTGTAAGAACACAAAGAGATACAAGAGTAATCTTATTCTTACAGAAAAGGGGAAAGAAGCGGGGAAGAAGATAGCTGATAAAATAAGCAATGTTCTTGATGAAGTGAGCGTTGGGCTCAGTGATGAAGAAAGAACAGAGTTTTACAGAGGTCTTAAAATAATCACAGATAACCTCACAAATATATCTTCGAAATATGATAAATAAGGTGTGTTAAAATGTTTTTTGTAAAATCAGCATTCTGTCGTGTTTTTCAGACAGTTTTTCGTTTGGCGTTGCCTATTCTTCCTTACAGAGAACCTGAGATAATAGGCTCTTGTAAAGAAATTTCAAAAGTTTTTGAAAAGGAAAAAATAAACTCTGTACTTGTTGTTACAGACAAGGGGAGAGTTGAGAACGGGCTTTTAAATCCCGTTATAGAAGTTCTTGAAAACAGCGGGGTAAAATACTGTGTATATGATAAAACTCAGCCTAATCCTACTGTGAATAATGTTGAGGACGCTCTTAAAATTTATAAGGGAAATAACTGTGACTCGCTTATTGCGATAGGCGGAGGTTCGGCTATGGACTGCGCTAAGGCGATAGGCGCGAGAGTTGCATACCCTAAAAAACACCTCAACAAGATGAGGGGAATTTTAAGGGTTATGAAGAAAATCCCTACACTCATTGCTATTCCTACTACTGCTGGAACGGGCAGTGAGGTTACGCTCGCGTCAATCATTACCGACAGCGATAATCTTGATAAATACGCTCTTATGAGTTTTCCGCTTATACCTCGTTATGCCGTTCTTGACGCGACACTTACATATTCGCTTCCTAAAAAATTCACATCGACAACGGGTATGGACGCACTTACTCACGCGATTGAGGCTTATATAGGAAGGTCTACTACAAAGGAAACAAGAAGACTTGCTTTAGAGGCGACTACTCTCATTTTCGAAAACATAGAAGACGCTTATCAGAACGGATATGATCACAACGCGAGAGAAAATATGCTTCACGCGGCTTATAAGGCTGGGGTTGCTTTTTCAAAATCATATGTGGGATATATCCACGCGGTTGCACATTCTTTAGGCGGAAGATATGGTACTCCCCACGGTCTTGCTAATGCGGTTATAATGCCTTATGTTCTTGAAAGCTACGGTGAAAGTGCTTACAAGAAACTTCATAATCTTGGCGTTGCGGCAGGGGTATGCGGTGAAAACATCTCTCACAAAGAGGGCGCGGAAAAGTTTATTTCCGCTATAAGAAAACTCAATAGAAATATGGGCATACCTGAAAAGATAGAGGGGATAAAGAAAGAGGATATTCCTTTGATGGCTATACACGCCGAAAAAGAGGCAAATCCTTTATATCCTGTTCCGAAACTTATGAATGCTTCTGAACTTGAAAAATTCTATTATGATGTTGCTGATTGGAGCGTAAATTATGACTATTACAGAGATACAAAATCTGCTTGAAAAACAGCGTGAATACTATAGAACGGGTGTTACTATCCCTACTGATTTCAGAATAAAGCAACTTAAAAAGCTTTATGCTATTGTTAAGAAATACGAAAAGGAAATAAACGACGCTTTAAAAGCTGACCTTGGGAAAAGCCACTATGAAGGGTTTATGTGTGAAAGCGGGCTTGTTCTTTCTGAAATTTCGTATATGATAAAGAATACAAGAAAATTCGCGAGAAGAAAAACTGTTTATACGCCTTTGGCACAGTTCCCTTCACACAGTTTCAAGCAGCCTGTTCCTCATGGAAACACTCTCATAATGAGCCCCTGGAACTATCCTTTTCTTCTTACTATTGACCCCTTGGCAAACGCTATTGCGGCGGGGAATACCGTTGTTTTAAAGTCGAGCGCTTATTCGCCTAATACAAGCAAAATCGTTGAAAAGATAATTTCAGAATGTTTCAACCCTGAGTATGTTGCGGTTGTAACGGGTGGAAGAGCGGAAAATACTGCACTTTTAGACGGAAAATTCGACTTTGTTTTCTTCACGGGAAGTCAGGCTGTCGGCAAGGAAGTTTTAAGACATACTGCGGAAAATCTTATTCCTGCCGTTTTAGAACTCGGTGGAAAAAGCCCTTGTATAGTCGATAAAACCGCTGATATAAAACTTGCGGCAAAGAGAATTGTTTTCGGGAAATATCTTAACTGTGGGCAGACTTGTGTTGCACCCGACCATATTATCTGTGAAAAGTCGGTAAAGGATAAATTCATTGAGGAAGTCAAAAAGCAGGTTAAGTTACAGTTTGGTGAAAATCCTCTTGAAAACGAAAACTACGGAAAGATAATAAACAGGAAACATTTTGAAAGATTATGTTCGCTTATTGACGGCGAAAAGGTTGTTGTCGGCGGAAATGTAAACGAAGAAACGTTACAGATTGCGCCTACTGTTATGGACAATGTAACATACGATGACGCGGTTATGGGCGAAGAAATTTTCGGGCCTATTATGCCTATACTTACATTCGATGATTTCGACACACTTATCTCTGAAATAAAGGAAAAAGATGAGCCCTTAGCACTCTACATCTTTTCATCAGACAAGAAGCACATAAAGAGAGTAACTACTGAACTTTCTTATGGCGGTGGATGCGTAAACGATGTTATCATTCATCTTGCGACAAGCGAAATGGGATTTGGTGGCGTCGGAAAAAGCGGAATGGGAAGTTATCACGGGAAAGATGGTTTTGACGCTTTTTCACACACTAAATCAATCGTCGATAAGAAAATCTGGCTTGACCTTCCGATGAGATATCAACCCTATAAAAGCAAGTTTTACGAGAAACTTCTCCATATATTCCTGAAATAGCAAAAAACCGATGGATGTGAAAAGTCCGTCGGTTTTTTGTTTTTAAATAAAAAACTACCTGACAAGCAATCAGGTAGTCTTATTTGAGCCTTGCCCCTCGCGGTTCCCATAATTTCGAATGCTCACTGTTCGTTCGCCGAAATTATGACCGCGTCGAAATAAAAATCCTCACTTCATCTCACGCTGTGAGCGTTCGGATTTTTATTCCCATTCGCTCCTGACAAACCTGCCTTAAACAAATCTGTATAGGAGATTTAGCTTATAGTATTTG
>JAGAJQ010000159.1 GCA_017828955.1 Oscillospiraceae bacterium | reverse complement strand
TATCGGTCTTTTTATTATTATTTATTTTCTTTTGAAGTTTCTTCTTTGTTTTCTTCAGACGTTTCTTCGGTATTTTCTTCTATCTGAATAGTTTCTGTTTCAGAAACAGGTTCCGCTTTTTTCAGATCATCGCCGACAATGCGATAAACAGCCGCTGCTATCGGAACGCCGAGTAACATTCCGAGAACTCCGAAAATTCCTCCACCTATTGTTACAGCAGCTAAAACCCAGATGCCAGGAAGACCCATTGATGTTCCGACAACTTTGGGATAGATGATGTTCCCCTCAAGTTGCTGAAGAACAAGTATGAACACGAGGAAAAGAAGTGCCTGAACGGGAGATTCCGTCAATATCATAAAAGCACCGACACCCGCACCGATATATGCCCCTGCTACAGGGATAAGTGCTGTGAACGCTATAAGTGCGCCTATCATAAGTGCATAAGGAAAGCCGAAAATAAGCATTCCTATTGTGCAGAGAACGCCTAAGATCAAAGCCTCTGTGCATTGTCCGACGATATAGCTATGGAAACATTCGTTGAGAACAGAAAGAACATAGTTTATTCTCTTGTTCCATTTTTCACTCGCATAGCGGTTTAAAAGTTTTGTTCCGCCATTTTTGAGGCTATCCTTTGTAGCAAGAATATAAATGGAAAAGATGATGCTTAAAAGAACTGTTACAATCCCTGAAAATACACCTGCTACTACTGAGATAACTCCGCCTACAACATTTCCTACACCTGATGTAATTGTTCCTATTATATCTGTGAGTTTAGACTTCCAGTCTATCTCGGAAAGAGAATTGAGTATATCTTCAGGCATAACATCAAGGCCTCTTGCAAAGGCAAGTGCTTTTTCAAAAAGCCCTGGGAATTTTGCAACGATAACAGAAACACATTCACCGAGTTTCGGAATAATCAGCCATACGACAAGAACCACAACCGCAACTACTGTAAGAAACGCAGCTGTCATACATACAGGTCGTCGGGTTACTGTAAAAAACTTTCCCTTTTGTTTCGGAAAGTAGTGTTTTTCATAAAAGGTCATAGGAATGTTTATCACATAAGCGATAGCACCACCGATAAGAAGCGGGAACATCGCCGCAAATATTGCGGATAAAAGACCCGATATATCCTCCCAGAATACTATTGCTATATAGAGAAGAAAAAAGGTCACTCCTATTTTCAGACAATTTTTCCAGGTTATTTTCATATTTTCCTCCGATAAAAACCATATTTTATTTCAATCATTTTAGCACCGTTTTTATCGGTTGTCAATCATAATCATACGTTTGCAGAAAGAATTTTTGCATCAAACCCGCTTTCAGAAAATGTAAGAAGAACTTCATCGCCCGAAGAAATTTCGCCCGATATTATTTTTTCGGAAACAAGATTTTCGGCATATTCGGTTATTGTTCTTTTCAAAGCTCTTGCACCGTATTTTTCGGTTTCGGAAATTTTACAGATTTCAGATATTATATAATCGTCAAACGAAAGAGAAATGCCTATCTTTTCAGCACGTTCACCGAGTTTTGAAAGAAGTCTTCTTGTTATCTTATGAAGTTCGTTTTCTTTAAGGCTTTCAAAGATTGCTATCTTATCAATTCGGTTTATAAATTCGGGACTGAATTTTTTTCTTATTTCAGATATCACTTCTTTTTCTCGGCTTTCTGAAATATTATCCGTAAATCCGAGTTTTTTGCTTCCTGTCATAATATCTGCACCGATATTTGATGTCATTATTATAACGCAGTTTTTGAAGTCTGCTTTTCTGCCGTGGCTGTCCTCTAAAACACCCTCATCCATAACGCGAAGCATAAGATTGAAAATATCAGGATGTGCTTTTTCTATTTCATCGAAAAGCACAACTGAATATGGCTTTTTTCTGACGCTTCCTGTCAGTTGTCCGCCGTCTTCAAACCCTACATACCCGGGTGGAGAACCTATAAGTCTTGAAGCTGAAAAGCTTTCCTGATATTCAGAAATATCTATATGAATAACATTATTGTCATCACCGAAAAGAACTTCGGCAAGAGCTTTTGTGAGTTCGGTTTTTCCGACACCCGTCGGACCGCAGAAAATAAACGAGCCT
>JAGAJQ010000158.1 GCA_017828955.1 Oscillospiraceae bacterium | reverse complement strand
TACAGTAAACTCAAACGATGTTCTTGTTGTTATTCAGTAACAGAAAGGCGGAACGAAAATGGCTAAATTACAGATTACCGAAACAGTCCTTCGTGATGCTCATCAGTCATTGATCGCAACACGTATGCCTATCGAAGATATGATTCCTATTCTTCCTAAGATGAATAAGGTTGGTTTCCATTCTTGCGAAGTATGGGGCGGTGCAACATTCGACTCATGCCTTCGTTTCCTTGATGAAGACCCTTGGGACAGACTTCGTATCATAAGAAAGCTTATGCCCGATACAAAGCTTCAGATGCTTTTCAGAGGACAGAATATGTTAGGCTACCGTCATTATGCTGACGATGTTCTCGAATATTTTGTTCAGAAAGCAGTTGCAAACGGAATTGATATCATCCGTATTTTCGACGCTTTAAACGACATCAGAAACCTCGATACAGCTATCAAGGCTGCTAAAAAAGAAGGTGCACACGCACAGGTTGCTATTTCTTATACAACAGGTGAAGTTTTCACAAACGAATACTACTGCAACTACGCAAAGGAAATCGAATCAGCAGGTGCAGATTCAATCTGTATCAAGGATATGGCTGCTCTCCTCACTCCTTATGCAACAGAACAGCTCGTTAAGGATCTCAAGGCAACAGTAAAGATTCCTATCCAGCTTCATACACACTACACATCAGGTCTCGCTTCTATGTGTACAATAAAGGCTGTTGAAGCAGGTTGTGATATTGTTGACACAGCGATGTCACCTTTAGCCCTCGGCACATCACACGCGCCCACAGAATCTATCGTTGCCGCTTTCGCAGGAACAGAATACGATACAGGTCTTGACCTTATCCTTCTCAACGAAATCAGAGATTACTTTATGGGTCTCCGCGAAAAATACATCAAGAGCGGACTTCTTGATCCCAAAATGCTCGCTACTGACGCTAACGCTCTTATCTATCAGGTTCCCGGCGGAATGCTTTCAAACCTCCTCTCACAGCTCAAGCAGGCAGGTAAGGAAGACAAGCTCACAGAAGTTCTCAACGAAGTTCCTCGTGTTCGTAAGGATTCAGGTTATCCTCCTCTCGTAACACCTACATCACAGATCGTAGGAACACAGGCTGTATTCAACGTTATCAACGGTGAAAGATATAAGACTGTTACTAAGGAATTCAAGGCTCTCGTTAAGGGTGAATACGGTAAAACTCCTGTTGAAATCAGCGATGAATTCCGTAATCAGATTCTCAAGGGCGAAGAACCTATCACATGCCGCCCTGCTGACAATATCGCTCCCGAACTTGAAAAGCTTCGTGATGAATGTGCAGAATGGGTTCAGCAGGAAGAAGATGTTCTCAGCTATGCTATGTTCCCACAGGTTGCACCTAAATTCTTCGAAAAGAGAAGAAACAAGAAATACGGTATTGATGGTGTTCACGGCGACGCTGCAAACAAGGTTCATCCCGTTTAATTGAAATATCACAGCATCGGAAGATAAAACCTTCCGATGTTGTTTTTGTTTTTGAAATATAACGGTCTGTATCTTCTCCGCGACTGCGCGGTTTTATTTTGAAAAGCCTTGCTTTTGTGATAGTGTTGTGATATAATTATATGATAGAGATTTTATCGGAAAATATAGGATTGCGAGGTTGTTTTTAGTGATAAAAAGTATGACCGGTTACGGCAGAGGACAGGCAACAGTTGACGGAACAGATATACTCGTCGAAATCAAGTCTGTCAACAACAGATATTACGATTTCTCGGCAAGACTCCCAAGAATGTATGGCTATCTTGAAGAAAAGCTCAAAACATTTATGAACGGCAGTATTTCAAGAGGCAAGATTGAGGTTTCTGTTTCTATTTATAACAGCGGAAGCAAGAGCGAAGAAATTTCAATAAACCTTGATGTTGCAAACGGCTACATCAATGCGCTTCGTGAAGCAAATCAGTCTTTGGGGCTTACAGATGACATAACTCTTTCTCATGTTTCAAGATTTCCTGAGGTTTTCATTGTAAAGAAAATCATTGAAGACGAAGAAAGCGTATGGAACAATATAAAACCCGTCGCAGAAGGGGCAGTCGCAAAGTTTGTCGCTATGCGTGAAACAGAGGGCGAAAAGATGAAGGAAGACCTTTCATCAAGACTTGATTTCATTCTCTC
>JAGAJQ010000157.1 GCA_017828955.1 Oscillospiraceae bacterium | reverse complement strand
GTTTTTATTTTTCTTTTTTCTGTTCTGGGAAGACTCTTTAACATTTTTATAAAGGTCTTTTAAAACAGCGAGAGTTTTCTTGTCATCAGGGAAGAATTTCTGCATAAGAAAAATCGCTATGCCAACGGTTATAACCTTTTCGGGAGAAAGCGGAAGCCACAGAAATGCAATATAACCGCCCGAAACGGCAAGCATCCATTCGATTTCAAAAATTGTCCCCAAAGCGAGAAGAACATAAGACCACCCGTTTGTTATCATCCACCCGATAAGAAGGCAGATAAGAAGTCGCGGGTTTAAAATAAAATCCTTTATCTTTTTTAATTTCTCTTTCATGTTTTCTTTCCGGTTATAGCCTTAATATTTTCTGTTCCATACAAAACGAACGAAAGCCCTATAAGGCAGGCGCATATCATTATCGACACTACCGATGCCGATGATGTTATATCATACCATAATATATGGAGTTCCATCATACCGTAAAGCGCACAGGTTGCAAGTTTTCCGTGCCAGTCGGCAGAAGGGACTTTTCCTACCTTTTTAATGACGAGAAATCCTGTTATTATCATAAAGATTTCTTTTAGAATTATACATAAGATAGGAACAAGCATAAGCGGAAATCTCGACAGAAGGCAGAGAAGAACAGCGCCTTGTGTGAATTTGTCTGCTATGGGGTCTAAAACCTTTCCGACATCGCTTATCATATTGAAATGCCTTGCGATAAAACCATCGACGACATCGGTTATCCCCGAAAGGATAATTATAACCCCTGTTAAAAGATAGCTTTCAACCTTACAGTAAAGCCAGACGATGAGTGGTATCATCATAAGTCTTACCGCAGAAAGAATGTTGGGAATTGTTATTATCTTTTTGTCAAAAGATTTGTTTTCCATCATTTTCTCCTTTCAGATAAAACCTTTCTCCATATTCCCCTTTATGTTATAATAGTATCCCCTTTGCTTAAAGGGGATTTTAACATATTTTTTCATCTTTGTCAACCGCAGGGAGCGTTTCTTTGCCGTATGTAAAAAGGCGGACACAAAGTCCGCCTTCTATTTTTTTATCTTCGTCTTCTTCCTTTGAACATAATAAAGAGTCTTAAAAGCTGAAGCGCCATTCCGATAGCGGAAGCGACATATGTCATAGCGGCGGCGAAAAGAACTTTTCTTGCGCCTTTAAGCTCTTCGTCATAGAGAATTCCGTCCTGCTCTAAAATAGAAATCGCTCTTCTTGAAGCATTGAATTCAACAGGAAGGGTTATGAGCGAAAATATAAGTCCGAAAGAGAAAAGAAGTATTCCTATCGAAATTATGATTTCGTTGTAGTTCATTAAACATCCTAAAAGAATAACAGGAAAAGAAAGTCTTGACCCGAAATTGACAACGGGAACAATCGCCCCTCTTATTTTAATAGGTATATATCCCTTGTTGTGCTGAATAGCGTGTCCCGATTCGTGTGCGGCAACACCTATCGCCGCTATCGAGTTTGAAGCGTAAACCGAGTCACTCAAATTGAGCGTTTTATTTTTGGGATTGAAATTGTCGGTTAAGTTCCCTGCGATGTGATTTACGCTTACATCATAAATCCCTGCGCCGTTAAGAATTCTTGTTGCGACATCACGGCCCGTAAGACCCGACTGCGCTATTCTTTTTGAGTATTTATTGAATGTTGCCTTTACCCCTGCCGATGCTATAAGCGAAATCACTGCCGCAATTATAGCGAGAATATAGGTGTAGTCAAACATAAAATAAAAAGGCATTTTTTATAATCTCCTTATTATAACCAGAAATTGAACTGGCTTACCTTCCAGCCGTCTGCTGTATTAACGATTGTTATGTCGAATTCTTCTGTCCATTCTCTTTCTTCAGGAGGGAGTTCGTTGAACTCTTCTTCTGTAAGAACTCCTATCTGGCTGTAATAACCAATAACTTTGAATTTGAGTTCGTTATCATCAGATGAAACGAGTTCGAAAGTTCTTCCTATATAAAAGATATTCGAGCCTCTTGCGCTTTCTGCAAGAACAAGTTCACCGTCAATGTTGCGGTATGTGTAATCACCGAGGAAAAGTCCTTCAGCGAGATCGTCTGTGAAAACAGAACGGACATATCTGTCGAAAGAATAATAGTCAACACCTGTTCTCATAAACTGAACGGGTATATCTCCATTTAAAAGAAGGTCAACCCTTCCGTTTTCTGCAGTAAGACCCATTGAAGATTCGAAGAGTGACTGCGCCACAAGGTAGTGTGCATTTGCAAAAGCTGTTCCCTGTTCTTCGTTCATAAACTGTGGAAGATCCATAAAATAAGCTGAACTGTCAGACATATCGGAAAGTTTTTTATCAAACTCGCGGTATTTTACCGCGGGAGCGGTTGTTGTTGTTTCTGTTACAGGTTCAGTTGCGGGAGGTTCTGTCTGAACGGGGTCTGTCTGAGGAGGTGCTGTCTGTGGAAGTTCATCACCTCTGTCGGTTACGAATTTGCAGGCTGAAAGCACTGTGCATATCATAACGACGAATGCAATTATAAGTATTTTTTTCATATTCTTTCTCCTTATTTATCAAGTGGAAGTGCAGAATTTTTTCGTTTTCAAAACTACGATAAAACGAAAAGATTGTGCTTTATGCTAGGCAAACGAGTGACGGAATATACAGATATTCCGAGCGAGTTTAACGACGCAGAAAGTGCAAGATTTTCGTTTTTACTTTGCTTCGGAAAGAGAGATACCATTATTTCCGAGTGGTACTTCATGGTCAAGCCCTACGAACTTTCCGTCCTGCTGCCAGAGAACTTCCTTTACGAAATTGTATTTCTGAGTATCCCATGTTTTGAAATCATCGAGGACAAGTCCGCCTGTGTCACCTGAGTTTGCCTGATAACACCAGAAAGTATGATGGAGTTTATAGTTCTTTATAAGTTCACGCATATAGCCCATCCATTCGAGGTTGGGTTCTCTCATAAATCCGCCCCATTCGCCGATAAGAAGTGGCGCTGTCTTGTTTTCATAGATATAGAACCAGTTATCTCTCCAACAGTCATTCATAAGTGAGTTATAGGTGAAATCCTTCTGGAACCATGGTTGCTGATAAACAGTAGGGCCGTAGTCATGTGGTGAATAAACAAGTTTGTTCTGATATTTTCCGAGGTTTATGGGATAATCCTTGACGCCTCTTAAATTTCCGCCCCACCAGGTTGTATGGTAATCACTCATATTTGTCGATGTGAAATTATTTGCCTTGGGGTTTTTGGGGTAGCTTTCCGTTCCTTCAACGAGAATGAGAACATTCGGGTTTTTAGCGAGAACTTTCTTTGCTGCTGTTTCCGCTGTGTATTTCCAGTTGTTCTGTGCTGTTGAGTTGTTCCAGATAGCCATATTGTTTATGCCTTCTGATGGCTTTCCGTGAGGTTCGTTCTTTATATCATAAGCAATAATTGTGTCATTATTCTTATATCTTTCTGCCATCCATTCGAGTGAACGATAATAGTTGTTTACAGAAGTCTTTGAAGTATACCATAAGTTTGTCATATGACCCATAGCGTCGGTATCTGCTGAGTGGATGTCAATAATGATCTTAATGCCGTAAGCCTCGCAGAGTTCGACAACATAATCGAAAATCTGAAGACTGTTCTTTCCGACAAGATTGGGGTTTGAAGCCTGATTGAAGTTTGCTGAAGGACAGTTTCCTGCTTCCCACTGATTGATGAGTTCCGCTGAAATGGGAATACGGATAACGTTGAAACCGTGGTCTGCTATTGATGAAAGAGATGATTCGAGGTTTGCATTCCAGAGTCCGTCGAAGAGGTTTGTTCCTGTATTATAACCTGCCCAGTTACAACCTGTAAGCCATACTTCCTTTCCGTTCTTGTCAACGATTTTATTTCCCTTTGCGAAAAGCCAGTCGTCGCCCTGAACGGCGTTTTCGGCGCGTTTAAGGTCAGCCTCTCCCGAAATAACGGGGATGATGTCTGTTCCGCCGCCGTTGTTGTTATTGTTATTGTTGTTATT
>JAGAJQ010000156.1 GCA_017828955.1 Oscillospiraceae bacterium | reverse complement strand
TGAAAATCTCGTTCCTGAACAGAGAGACGCTCTGGCTGACCAGTTCGTTAAGGTTCTTGTATCTGCAAAGATAGAAAGCATACCTGAAGAACGTATTACTGTTTACGCCAACGACCCGAGTGAAAATGATATCGGCTACTATGTCTTGACTTTTTCTGACGGTACAGATCATTGTATTATCGGAACTGAGCATCCTACTTGCGAGGAGGCCGCAGAATTTCTGAAATCTAATGAATGCTACGAAGACCTTATGGTTGGAAGAAGAATTAAGTACGTTCGTGAAATTTCTAAAGAAGAAGCTTTTGACGAGTTTATTATGGAAGAAATTGAAGAATGGCCTGTTTTTCATCCGTATCCGGACGCAAAGTTCACATCTGTCTATGATAACGGCAGCGTAATTCTTACTGTTGACTGTAAGGTTAACCCCAAAACACGAGAAATTTTTGAAGTTTCAGAAAATCCAATTACTGACGAACATTCTATGACTATTGTTCGTGAGTATGTCACTATTGATGGCAAGGAATATCCTGCTGTAGATAGTATAGGTTATCCTGATGCTGTTGATAATCCAGAAGTTTACTGGTATTGATGGGAGAAAAGATATGAGGAAAACAATTAAGAAAACAGATAAAACCGAATGGACGCTGATATTGGCCGACCTTTACAAGATAGGAAAAGAAGTTGAGAACTTCAAGTTTTATCCTTTTCCGGCTTTTGAGGTTACTAAAATATTAGACGATAATGAAGATGTCTGGTTTGTTTCATTAAACTGGCTTTTTGGCGAAATCTGTATTGAAAAAACTATTTTTAAAAATAAAAGGAGTAATGATTATGTATAAAAATAAGGAAAATTGCAGAGATTGTGCTTGTCTCGTTGAAAAAAACGGCGTATGGGTTTGTGATGAACTTTCAAAGCCTTGTGATGAAGTTCAGGTTTGTCCTGAAGGCATTTTTGAACACGACAAGGAGGACTAATCTGTATGGGCTACCACAAAATTGTTAAGTTTACAGGCTATATGGTTGTTCCGCCCGGCACATACGAATCAGAGGTTGTTGAAGCAATCGAAGGTTCTCGTGGCTATTGTGACGGCATTCTGAAGCATCTTACTACTGAAAGTCGTGAAACTGACTGGGAATATTGCGAAAACGACAATCACCCGCTCAATCGCATTGACTCACCTATTGAAGTTTGCGAAAAATATTTTGAATAATAAAGAAAAAAGTCCTCTTTCGAGGACTTTTTAATTTTTAAAATTATTTTCTTGACTTTTTCTTATATATAGCATATAATATAGCTGTGGGAGTATGTATTAATATATAAAAGGAGGTACAGTTATGGCAACATCCAGTATTTTTGCAAATTTTAATATTACAGATAATAAGACAGCTGAAGCATTTGTTGCTGCACTTGAAGCTTCTGAAAAAGACGTAAAAAGAAGACCTACTTCACCTGTTAATCCACCTATGACTGACCCCGAAGCAATAAGGAAATTTTTCGCTCAAAGGAAGAAATAAATGGACAATTATTCTGTATTTAACATTTTAGATTTACTTGAAACTCTCGGAGAGGACGAAGTTTGTTCTATTCTCTCCGAGTTTTCTTGTCCTAAAAACACAGAAATAGAGGATTTTTTACATAGTAATGCTATTGAGTTCGCAAAACGTAAAATGTCTATTTCATATCTTGTTTTTAACGATACCCAAGAATTTGTTGGATATTTCACACTTACGCATAAAATGTCTTCTATTCCTTGTGATACACTCAGTAAAACAAGTTGCAAAAAGCTGTCTATGCACTCTAAGCTAAATGAAAATACATTGAATTACGATGTATCAGCGTTTCTTATAGCACAATTCAGTAAAAACTATGCAGTTCAAGACGGAAACGCTATAACCGGCGATTGCTTAATGGATTATGTTTTTGATATTCTTTTCAGAATTCAGCATCTTGTTGGCGGCGGAGTAGTTTTTCTTGAATGTGAAGAAAAACAAAAACTTCTTGATTTTTACCAGAATCAAAATAACCGTTTTAAACCTTATGGAGAACGATATTCTGCAAAAGATAACAAAAAATATATTCAGTTATTACGTCTTTTTTAAAATATCATCAGGAAGCAGTTTTATACTGCTTCTTTTTTTGTTTATATATCAACAGATATTCGGATTTATACCTATATAAATAGTATAGCAATACTCGTTTTCCATTGAAAAATATGATTTCGTAACTGCTTTAAGGTTATTTTCCTTCATAAAGTCTGAAATATTAAAAAAGGTATTTTTTATTTTTTCAAATTTATCGTAATGGCGAGCTGTGAGGAGCCCTTTTAAACGAAAAACAGGCTTATATTCATAGTGTTCACAGGTAGAAACAGGTTTGGATACCGGAACAATAAACTCGAACTTTCCTCCCCCGTCACGCCTGAACAGGATTTTCCCATTAACCTCAGTATTCAGGACTTGAACAACTTCTTCAATCTTGTGAATATAATACGGTATCATAGCTTCATCCAGCTCTGTTTTAAAAGAAATTACGCCGTCATATTGGATTTCTGCATACTTTTCATACTTCATAATATCACCACCTGTCCTTATTTTATCACAAATAATGAAAAAAGAGAATATCAAATAAGTAAGCCACCCGCTTTTTCAAGTGAATGGCTTAATATATTTCTTTAAAAAGCAGAGGCCTTACTTATACAAAATCGTATAAATTAACATTATGTGGTTACATTCGAAATCCGCAGATTCTTCGTATTCGCTAAGATTGAGTTTAATATCAACGATGTCTTTATCTTTTAAAACATAAGAAAAAGAGCCGAATTTCGGCTCTTTCTTTTTACAACTTCCAGATTTCGCAGTCGATTTCTGCCCTATCAAATATTTCTTTCAGAATTTTTTCAATAATGTTCCAGTCGCCTCCTGCAAGACCGCAGCCAATTCCATATGGAACTGCAATGCTTTTTGTTTTGTATAATGAAGGGTCGAGCTGAATCAAATCGATAAGATTATAAAAACCTTGTTCAAAAGCAGGATAAACAGTAAAACAACCCTGAAATCCGTAATATTCCTGACCGAATATGCTTGCAATATGATGAGGACCCTCTGTTTTTGTAAGAACGCATTTGCCAAGCATAGCCTCTGACCTGCCATAACAAGATTTATAATAAGCTATATAATCCTCAAACACCTTTGGGTATCTGGCACGGATTTCTTTTGCGATACCCGCTCCCATTACACCCTGACAGTTTACCTGATGACAGATTATATCTGCTGAAGAATTAAAAATATTACCTTTATTATAGTATACCATACGACAGTCCCCTTTTTTATTTTTTAAAAAGCACCGCCCGATATTTCTACCGAGCGGTTAACTTATCTTAACGATGTCATTTGAATGTTTTTTTCAGGCTTTTTATCAAACTCAAAGTCGAGTTCAATAGTTTCAACAATACAAAGGTTGATTATTTTTGTAATTTTCCGAGTTGACTTCTTTTCGATGTAATTAACCTGAAGCCACACATCATCTGCGTCCTGAAGGGTTCCGTATATCTCTTCTCCGCCGATAAGCGTAACAAAGATATTATGTCCTATCAATTTTTCAACAATATGACTCATACCACAACCTCCTTACGCAAGCAAGCAATCTCTGAATTCAATATTTATCGTCTTATCGCCTGTACATATGTTGCAGCCCATATCTTTTTCAAAAAATACATCTGGGTCAATATCTGCTCCATACTTCAGGCTGATAAACTCAATAATATCAGTTTTATCACCGAAAACATATTCTCTGCAAACTGAATCTAAAGTATCGTCAACAGGGTCATCCGTAATAGTGAGAAGATACTGATAGGAAATAAAATCCTTACTCAAGAACTTCATTTCTTCGTATTCGTCGGATTTATCGTAGAAAAATACAGTACCGACATACTTTGTAAGCTTAGAAAGCTTCTTGCTGAATTCCTTTACTGTAAAATGCTTGGTAATTTTGAATTCAGCAAAGAAAATATATGTACCTTCAACATTTCTTTCAATACTGCCTACAGAATAAACCTCTGCATCGCCCTTGAAAAATCCTGTGATAGCACTATTATAGACAGTATTTCCGCCGATAATTGTTTCAAACATATTCTTCAAGGTTGTTACCTCTGTTCTCTTTCCATAAAACATAACGTTAATAGAGATTTTTTTCATTTTTAAAAATTCCTTTCACACGCTTTTGGCGTTTTATATATTATGACTTTTACAATTTTAAAATTTTAAAAATTCGTTGCCGTTCTCAATTCTTTCTCATATAATGTTTTGCCATATCTGTTTCTTTTACGATTCTTCTTCTTTTTCTTTGTTTTTACTGATTTTGCCGCCTCATAAGCCATTTTGTCACACATCTCATTCATTTTGTCGCCGGAATGTCCTTTTATCCACACAGCACTCATTTCGTATTTTTCGTAAAATTCAAGGATATACGCCCAGAGGTCTGCATTAACAACTTCGTCGCCGTTGTCTTTAACCCAGTTTCGTTCATTCCAACGAACAAGACGTTTTTGCTGAATAAAATTTACAACACTGATATTATCACAATGGAAAACTATTTCGTCACAAGGTTGCAGTTTTCGTTTCAGTTTACTGAGAGCAAGATAAATTCCGAGAATTTCTGCCCGATAGCAGTCACAATTCTTTTCTGTTCCCGTAAGCTCTTTGATATAACCGCCGTTTGATGTGATGATTGCTGCATAACCGCCTACGCCGTTTTTTAACAAGGAACCATCTGTGTAAATATCATACTTCATTAAAACTCTCCTCTCTGGTTTTATATTTTAATATAGTGCTTTTTTTAGAAAAACAAAATGCCCCGAACAATCGGGGCATAATTTTTAGAGTTCAAACTTTTTAAGGTCTTCAAGGCTGTGAATATGAAATTCCCAAATAGAAAAATGTCTTGCTTCGAGAGGCGGAAAACCTACGTTAATTCCTTCTTCAACGCATTCGGAATCTTCAAAATTGCTGTTTCTGCAAAATTCTTCAAAAACATTGTTATGAAAATCTTCCTTTTTCTTTGGGAATGCAACTTCGACTTTCAGGCAAAAATGGAATGCCTTACTGTCGTAAAAAAGCTGTTCGTTAAAGAATCCGCCATCGGACATACCATAATCGAACTTACATACAGGCTTTACAGAATCCTTATACTGTTCTCTCAAACGACGTGTCATTTCATAGCAGAATTCACCAAGAAGATCATAAACTTCTTCGATAGGCGGCAGGCCTGCCTTACGACATTCATATTCGTTATACCAACGGATCAAAAACCTATGAAGTGTTTCAAGAGAAGAAAGGTTAAACCCATTTTCGCCATTCTTTTTTTCGAAAAACAATCCCTTTACAAGTTCCCTCATATCCTTAATAACTTCTGCAACGCTTGTGTCGAACGGCACAGGAGTAAACTCCTTGATACATTCATATCCTTCGTCGGGCTTTAAGCTTACTGAGGAGATATCTTTATCCAAATCAAACAAAAGGCCGTGTTCTTTTTCCTTATCTGTAAAAAACAACGCACCCCTGCCGATAAACGTAATCTCATCTCCGTCACTTATACGGGTTACACAAACAAAATCGCCAAAGCATCCATCTTTAAGATTGTCAACACATACTCCGTCATTAAACTTGTAGTCATAATTTCTTACTGGAAACATAGGGCATTACTCCTTTTTAAAATAGTATTTTATCCGACTCCGAAGAGTCGTGTATTTTAATATACAAGGTTTTTTTTAAAAACAAAAAAATAAGCCCTGAAATCAGGACCTACTTCTATAATGTTTTCTTTTGACACTCCCACCCCTAAAGGAGTGGGATTCTTGCTTCAACCATTACTGCATTACAAATCAAGACTGACCTGTAACGTCTTACACAATGTCCACAAGCGTATATTATACTGTTCGGTTATGCCCTAACCTACAGTTTTAAAGTGATTTTAGGTGAATTGGTTTTCTCTCACCGGTTTTATTCTAACTTTCTGATTTTTTCAAATTTTAAAAAGGTGCTTTCATCCCACTCTTTTAAGGGTGGGTTTTCTCGCACCTAATTTTATAATTTTTATTGATGGTATAACAGTAAGTTATGCTTCTTCAACTTCAATTTCCCAGCCTTCATAGTCAATTGCGGCCTGAAGTCTTTCAAAAAGCTCTTTCTTTGAAAGCTTTGCGATCTCCTGTTCAGCAATTTCTTCTGCGTGTTCAAGAGAGTCTGCTTCGATGCAAATACAAGCAAAACCGGATGGGCGAAAATTAACATCAAATAATTCCATAATGATTTCTCCTTTATTTTTAATTTTTTAAAATTATGCACTGAACATTTTCGACTGATGGTTACTAATGTATGTCAACAATCTCCAGACAGAAATTCTCTTTTTCCATTGAATGTGGTAATCAGGGAAGCGAGAATTCGTCTTACCTCGGCTATTGTAATACAAATTCTTGTGGTAGAGGGTAACGGTATATGAATTATCAGGAAGAATTTCAATATCAGAAACAATCCAATTTTCGTGAGCTGACTTGATATGAACAGCCTCGTTACCATATTCGTCCCAATAAGCTTCCATATTAAAATCCTTTTGGGCAATTCGGATAATGGAATT
>JAGAJQ010000155.1 GCA_017828955.1 Oscillospiraceae bacterium | reverse complement strand
CTTTGTAAGCCCGGCACAATCCAGCCTCACACAAAGTTCCATGGTCAGGTTTACGTTCTTAAGAAAGAAGAAGGCGGCCGTCATACTCCTTTCTTCAACAACTACAGACCTCAGTTCTACTTCAGAACAACAGACGTTACAGGTATCGTATCTCTTCCTGCTGATAAGGAAATGTGCATGCCTGGTGATAACGTTGAAATGGACGTTGAACTCATCACTCCTATCGCTATCGAAGAAGGTCTTCGTTTCGCTATCCGTGAAGGCGGTAGAACAGTAGGTTCAGGCGTTGTTACAAAGATCAACGGCTAATTTATAGCTTACTTTAAAAAAGTGCAAGGTTTATCCTTGCACTTTTTATTTTATAATAATTACGCATCAAAAAAGCACCGTTTATATAAACGGTGCTTTTTAAGTTTTTTAATGGAACTTTCTTAAAACCTTATAGATTTTTCTCTTTCTTGAAATTCTTAACTTCGTTTTTCCGTTTACTATAACTCCGCTTATAGCAGGCATTATAGCAGGAGGAGCATAAAGCATCATTTCAGCAGCGATAGCCGAGGGAGCAGATGCTGACAAATCAGTAATCTGATTGTCTTTGTCAAGAACGAATGCGAATGTAGAGAATTTGTCTGATGAGAAGTTTACAAGAATGTATCCTTCTGAAACCGACATATAAGGCTCGGGATAAGCTATAAGCTTACCGTTATGGACAGATACAACTCTTACCTTTTCAAGATTTGTTGTAAACTTATCGCAAACAGGGACAGTAAGTGAAACCAGTGTGTCTGCGGGTAAAGTGATTTTTCTGTCTGTTCCTCTTTCGTAAAGAGAAATATCGAATACAAAGATATCTTCATCAGGAATATCTGCGTGTAATCTGAGAAGTCGCTTAAGTTCGTCTTCTGCAGATTCAGAAGCGTTTGTAATTCTTACGTCAACAGAAGATTTAAAATTGTCCATATCAGCAGTTGCTTTGAATAATTCCGTGGGAGCAGTAATTCCGTCAGGAAGTTCAGTAATTCTTATTGTCTTATCATATTTAATTCCTGAAGAACCCGAAGATCCTGAAGGGCCGGGGATTGAAGGAGTTTCGGGAATAATAACCTTTTCCCATTTTGCTTTAAGAACAATATCGGTAGTTATTTTTGTTTTGAATGAGAATTCACTTCCGTCTTCTGCAAACCAACCCTTAAAGATAAATCCTCTCTTTTCAGGAGAAGGAGCAGTAGCTCTTTTGTTATATTCGATTTCTTGTTTAGGAGCAATTTCTGTTTTTCCGTCATCATCAAGGAAAGTTACTGTATGTCTTTCAACATCCCATACAGCAATAAGAATAACGGGAAGAGGATTGCCTTCTTCATCATCTATGCCGTTGATGGTAAATACATCATTTGCATTGTAAATTACAGAAGTGTCACCTTTGATTATAAATCCTTGGAATACCTTGTGATTTATGATATCATCAGGAACTGAGGGAAGAATAATCTGTTCGCCGTTTGCAAAATCACCGATTGAAAATGTTTCTTCAGAATTAGCATTGGTCTTATATGAAACATTGTAAAGCTTCAAAGGCTCAGCTTCTGTATATTCAACCCATTTAGCATAAATTGTTTTATTTTCCTTTATAGGAGTTGAGAAGTCGAAAGCTGTGGTGAGTTCTTCATCAGAGAACCAACCGAGGAAACGGTATTTTGTATCTCCGTTATCAGGCTTTGTAGGATTCTGAGGTCTTTCTGCAACGTTTCCGTATTCAATAACCTGAGTTTCTACAGTTGAACCGCCGTCTGTTTCAAAGACTACATCAAATGTCTGAATTTCCCATTTTGCGTAGATTGTTACATCTTCAGCAGGGACTTTTGCGTCTTCGTTAAATAAGAATTCGTTTCCGTCTTCATCATACCAACCAATGAAGTTATATCCTTCTTTTACAGGGTCTTCATCAGGTTCACTGATAAGTGTACCAAAATCTTGAACTTCAGAAGGAATTTCGCTTCCGCCATCGGTATCGAATGAGATTGTATACTGATTGATTTTGAAAGTTGCGGTAAGTTTTACATCTCCGAAGTTATCGTTAATCACAAAGTTTATAACCTTTTCTTCAGGGAAGTTACCGTTATTATCAAATCCGTCGGCAACAATTTCCCAACCTGTAAATGTGTGACCTTCTTTTATAGGAGTACAACCAAGGTCAAAAACAGTTTCGTTATTGTATGTTGAAGGAATTGATTTTGCAATAGTTCCGCCATCGAGATCAACGTCAATGTTGAAATCTACAGGATTCCACACAGCAGTAGCGGTAGCATTTCCGTATGAACCCTTCGGGATTTCGGTTACTTCGGTAAGAACACTGCAGTCTGTGTCAAAAGCTACATTCCAGCCTAAGAACTGATAGTATTTTCTTTCAATATAATCAGTAGGAAGATTATTATAACCTGTTGTTATGTTGTATTCTTTGTTAATAAGATTAGCACTGTAATTATTCTTCCAGGTTCCACCGTTTCTATCAAATTCGACTGTGTATGTGATAGGTTCCCATTCTCCTGTGATAGTAAGCGATGTAGGGAAACTATCTCCTGTCGGAATATTGATAACATATTTGTCATCAACTGTAGAAATAGTTCCTCCTGTACACTGAATATCCGTTAACTCATATCCCTTACAGGTTATATCCTCAAGTTCAATCATAAGGTCGTTGGCGGTGTATTTTTTAACGTTGTCGTTTTTAATGATGGTGTATTCCATTTCTTCAGAACTGATAGAAGGGAAGGCACCGTTTTCTGCGTTTACATAAGTTATATCGTATTCTATAGGTTGCCATACAGCATAAAGTGTAACTATTTCGCCTTCTTCATCGGCGAGGTTTTCCGTGATTTCAGCCTTGTCATCAAAAACTTTTTCACCATGGTGCTCTTTAGCCCAACCAATAAATGTGTAGTGATCTCTTGCGAATGTATTCGCGTTGAGCCTTGTTGCTGTATCTCCCGCTACACTGTCAAACTGATGTTCCGACATTTCGATAGGATCATCATTTGTAACATATGTGTCTGCGTTTTTGTCGTAAGCAATTTTATATTTGATTGCTTCCCATTTCGCTTTAACAGTGATATTGGCGAGTTTTTTATCTGTAGCAGGATTTAAAACTTCGATATCTCCAAGAGGAATTGCTGTTGTATTATCACTTATGGTTACTTCCCAACCTCTGAAGTGATATCCTGTTCTTTGGATAGCGGTAGGGAGAGTAACATTGGGAGTTGTGACATTGTAATTTATTGTATCTTCATAATTTCCCAATGTACCGCCGTCAGCATCAAGAGTGATTGTATACTCAATAGGCTTGAAGAATTCTTTAAGAGTAATGGTTGCTTCGCCGTCATTGTTATATATGTCTTCATCTTTTCCGGCTTTAGATGGTGTATCCGACCAGAAATCCCAGGGTTCTTCGCTTATAAATTCGCTTGCATCAGGATCATATCTGCACCATCCTATAAATTCATAACCTAAATCAGCAGCTGAAAGCCCTTTTTCAGGATGTGCTGGGTCGTTAGCAGGAACCATTCCGATCATTCCATCAGAAAGAGGAGAACCAGCGTTCACAAAAGGAGTCCTGTATTTGTCGTCTTCGTTTTCGGCGTCGGGGCGGATATTTATTTTCTCATCGCTCTGATTGACAAAAACGAGTCTGTAAGCAGGATTAAAATCCCATACAGCATAAACTTCAAGTTTATCGTTTGAAATATCTGAACTCTTTATAGTGTAGTATTGGTTTTTATTTGCTTCTGTATCAGGATTTCCTTCCGCGTCGTATTCGGCTGTCAATACAGTATTTCCGTTTATAGCCCAACCTAAAAATTTATGTTTTGCCAACAATTCGTTTATATGATCGATATTGTCGGGAAGATAAAGTTTGCTTCCTTTAACCACTGAATATGTAGACTGAGTTGCTTTTTGTGTTCCGGGCTTTATGCTTCCATCGTCGTTGAATTCACATTTGAATAACAAATCATCAGTAGGAGTCGATGAAAATTCATTCTCATTTTCATCTTTATAAAATACAACGGGAATGGTTTTTTCTGTTGTGGGGTATCCGTAGTTTTTTGTATAATCGGGTGATGTTCCTTTATACCAGGTTTTTCCCGTATTGTTTAAGTTAAGAGCTTCAAGTGCAGCATCGGTGCAAGCGGAAGGCGAACTATAAACATTTGCTCCGTCTCCGAATACGGATTCGCCATAAACATACGAACCGCCTATGTAACAATTTGAAACCGAATTTCCACACAATGTAAAGTAGTTGGCATAATTAGAAACTATATTCGAATTTACGATAAAACAATTTTTTATCGTTCCGCTTGAAGTATGAGCAACTACTGCAGCGTGGTTGTAGTTCTTTGTACCGGTTGTTGCGGAAACTGTATCAAATCCTACATTCATAAAAGTTCCGCTGAATGAAAAGAACATACCGCAGAATAAACAACCGTCGCCACAAACATACTGTTTATCACTAACCCAACAAGCAGCAGTACCGAATCTAGCGTTCTTGATAACATATCCGTTTCCGTCAAATGTTCCGCTATAATTTGACATAACAGGAAGAGTTGTTCCTAATGTGCATGTGCTACAATCTATATCAGCCGTAAGCACAACATTCTTAGCAGAGTTATCTGTGGCATTTCCTTCGGCGTCTTTATTGCTTAAAAAAAGATAGAGTTCATCTGCGTTTGAAATTTCAATAACACTTTCATCGGTCGGTTCGGCCATTAAAGGAAGAATTGTTTCTTTAGGAAGTTCTGTTTCTGAAGGAGTAACAGAAGAATTTTCTGTTTCTGACGGATCCCCTTCGGGAACTTCTGTTTCGGGTGATGAATCCGAATCTGTCGGAGTCGTATCTGTATTATCTGAATCTGATGATGGTGATGATTCTGAAATTTCTGTATCTGACGATGAAGATGATGTTCCTTCTGAAGTTGTTTCTTCTGAGGAGGATTCTGAAGAGGTTGTTTCTTCGGAATTCGTTTCTCCCGAGGTTGTTTCTTCTGAAATGGTTTCTTCAGGATCTGTTTCTTCTTCAGTTTCGGTTTGCGAAGGTTCGGAGACAGAAGTTTCCTCCATAGCAAAAATTATCGCAGGCTGATAGAACGGCGCAAACATAAACCAGGCAACCGCAAAAGACAGAACCTTTGATAAAAATCTTTTCTTAAAGAGAAAACGATACGCCTTTCTTGCTAGTTCATAAACGCCCTCAGCAAGAACGAGTGTCATAATAGCAATAAACATAGGAATTCTCAATAAATTATGAGATTTTCCTATTTTGATAAGTTTTTCCGTCAGAATGTCAAACTTATTCAAAGTATCCACCATCCTCAATTTTTATTTTGATTTATGAAATAACTATATATACATAATTATATATAGTATAGTATATCACAAATTGTATAAATTGCAATAGAGAATTCAACAAAAAAACAAAAAAACGGCATTTTCTAAAAAAACACAACTATATATTGTACTATTTGACGAAAATATTACCAACTTATAGTATTTTAAAGTCTTCAAAAGTGCATAATACTCTCTGTATAGGTCAAAAAAGAGCTCAAATTTATATATGATGATTACAAAAATCAAAGTCTTTAATGAGTGTTTTTATACAAATATGTGCAAAGTTGTTGACAAATATTAAATGTTGTAGTATAATTTTAAACGGATAGGTATTTCCTATTTTCAGAATGAATTATTAAGCGTCCTGTGGGCGATAAGAGGTGTATTTGCATGGCGAATAAAAGATTGAAAACAAGCATAAAAACAAGGATAATGAGACTTGGTATAATCTCGGTTGCGGCATGTTCTGTAATTATGGGTGCTTTTGCCATAGTTCTCGGAACAACAGATTTGACTCATTCACCCCTCGTTATAATTCTCGTGACACTTGTTATGGCTGCTTTTATAACAACGCTTGAAATAATAATTTCAACACTTGTTGCAAAACAGATTACAGCTTCAATCAGACATTGTTCTGACAGACTTGAAGCACTTGCAGAAGGTGATTTTCATTCATCTGTTCCCTCAAGCAAGAGAGGTGATGAAACACAGATGCTCGAAGAAGCTCTTTCTGAAGCTATTTCTTCAATCAGTTCTGTAACAGATGATACATCAAGAATTCTCAAAAATATTTCCGACGGAAACCTTGATGTCAAGACAGAAGCCGACTACCAGGGCGACTTTGTTGAGTTTAAAAACGCTATCGACAATATCATTTCTGCACTTAACGATATTATGCAGGATATCAACTCAAGCAGTACACAGGTTTCAAGCGGTTCGGGCCAGGTAGCACAGGGTGCACAGGCACTTTCACAGGGTGCAACAACACAGGCTACTGCAGTAGAACAGCTCAGCTCAACAATCGAAGAAATTTCTCTTAAGGTTCGTAGCAACGCTGAAAATGCAAGAGTTGCAAGTGATAACTCAGCAACAGCACAGCAGCTTATCGAGAGCGGTAACGCTCAGATGAAGCAGATGATGGAAGCTATGGAAGAAATCAACAATTCATCAGCACAGATTGCTAATATCATCAAAACAATCGATGATATTGCATTCCAGACAAATATTCTCGCTCTTAACGCCGCTGTTGAAGCCGCAAGAGCAGGTACAGCAGGTAAGGGCTTTGCCGTTGTAGCTGACGAAGTAAGAAACCTTGCCGCTAAGTCAGCCGAAGCTGCAAAGGATACAGCTGTTCTTATCGAAGGTTCTATCCAGGCAGTTGAAAACGGAACAAAGATTGCTAACGATACAGCGGAAACATTACAGAAAATCGTTCAGAATTCACTTGAAACAACTGAACTTATCGAAAAAATTGCAGACGCTTCAAACGAACAGGCAACATCAATCAACGAAGTTACACAGGATGTTGAAAGAATCTCAAGCGTCGTTCAGACAAACTCTGCGACATCAGAAGAGAGTGCCGCATCAGCAGAAGAACTTTCATCACAGGCAAAGATGCTCAATCACCTTGTAGGAAAGTTCAAGCTCCGCAATTCATCAGGAAGAAAACCTGTTGTTTCATCCTATGAACCCGCGCCTACATACACAGCACCCGTTGCAACACCTTCTGTTGAACCTGTTCCTGATTTTGATTTCGGCTCATCAATGCCTGATTTCAGTTCAAGTGATAAATATTAATCCGGAATGATCATAAGGCTGCCGATTTTTTCGGCAGCTTTTTTCGGTAGATAACAGACATTATTTTTGGGGGAAAATAAAATGCCTAATCTTAATAAAATCGCGAATACCAAAATAAGAAAATCAAGTATTCTTCCTACATTCGTGTGGGGACTTATCACAATAGGTTTTATGGTTATAATTCTCATAAGCGGACTTGCTCTTTCTGTCATAGCAATGCTTGATATAGAGTCTAAGCATTATAACGATTCGACAGGTATTATAGCAAGCGGCATTGAAGCAAATATAAAATCACGTATAGAAGCAACTGAGGACTTTGCACAGAAATTCAGCGGAGATGAAATTGATGCTTCACTTGCAGAAAAATTTGGTATAGCAAGTTCTTATGAAACTTATGAAACTTCTTTTGTTGTAACGACAAACGGCGTAGGATACGATAATAACGGCAAAGCTGTAAATTTAAAATCAAAACAGTTTTTCAGAAACGCAGCACCTATAAAAACAGTTGTATGTTACGATGAAATGTTTAAAAACAAAATCATTATAATAACACCTAAAATTAAAAATTTCAGCTGCGAAGGTTATTTCATATCTGTTTCTTCAATTTCTTTTGATATTCCTCAGAAATTCGCAAACGATGTTTATGAAATATATCTCCTTGATGATGAGGGTAATATAATCGCTCATAACGAACTCGGTAAAGATGATTTTGATGTAAAGTCTATCAAAAACGGAAACACCGATGATTCGGAAATGACAATGTGGTATAGAGATTTAATAAGCGAAGATTTTGAAACCCTTAAAGATGACGAAGAAGAAACTGTAGAGATAGATCTTGGGAAAATGATATCCTCAACCGTTCCTATGAATATCTGGTATAAGCATTCTGTTGGAATGAATGATTGGCAGATAGTGTCGAAAGTCAATATTTCGAGAGGGGTATCAAAAGAAGATAGTTTTTCTATTCTTCTTGTATGGATGATAGTCGGTCCTGCTATTATCATTTTTATAACACTTATAATCAATTTTGCATCAATGGCAGGTCAGATTTCATCAAACAGAAAGCTTATTTCGCTCATCTACCTTGATACAATAACAGGAAAGACAAACTGGCTTAAATTCAAGAGCGATGCGGCAAAACTTCTTAAAAAGCGCAAGAAAAACGAATATGCCCTTGTATCGTTCGATATATGTAAATTCAGAATGTATAGCGATATGTATGGAAGCGCTGAAGCGGACAAGCTTATTGTAAGAGTTTCTGATATATGTCATAACTTTATCAAAAAACGTCACGAACTTGCTACAAGACACGGTGG
>JAGAJQ010000154.1 GCA_017828955.1 Oscillospiraceae bacterium | reverse complement strand
TTCTCTTATAATGGCCGCAGTTGCCATTCTTGTAACGGGTGCACTGTCTTTTTCCGAATAAACAGTTTTAGGATTTTCGCCCAATGCAAATTTTATGCCGATAGGTTTAATAAGCATTTCATCAGCATATCTTCCCGATGTTTTTATAGCAATAACATCGCCGCCTATGGGGTTTGCGGAACCACAACCCGTCGCAACGGTTGTTATGCCGTAAGAAAGAGCAACCGAGAAATTTTCATCCATAGGATTTATGCCGTCGATTGTGCGAAGGTCGGGAGTAACAGGGTCACTGTCCTCGTTGCAGTCTTCCCCCTCAAGCCCCACACCACTTTCAAAAAGGCCCATATGGGTATGTGCGTCAATAAATCCGGGGAAAAGTTTTCCGCCATTACAATCTATATCGTAAAACGACATATCAGAGGGTTCACCCTCACCTACATCGGTAATATACTCGCCTGTTATTTCAACATAGCCATTCTTGATTATTTCGCCGTTAGCGGTAAAAATTTCAGCATTGTATAAATACATTTTTATCCTCCATAAAAAAATCGGATTTCAAACTGAAACCCGATTGTAGTCGTTTTTTACTTCGAACCTCTTCTGCCCGATTTTCTTTTTCCGTCGATACTGCGTTTAAGGTCACACTGCTTTTCTTCACTGTTCTGTTTGAATTTATTAAGCATATCTTCAAACGACTGTTCAGCCGCAGTAACGGGCTTTTTAGGCTCCCATATATCAGGAATGCGGTTTTTATCGCCACTCTGCTGTTTAGCAGCAGGCTTTGGCTTTCTCGGTGCAAATCCCCCGTCTTTGTTCTGTCTGTTGCCACCCTGCTGTGGCTTCTGAACGGGAGGAAGAGCCTTCTTTATCGAAAGGCTGATTTTATTATCATCGCCTATTGATATTACTTTTACTTTAACAACCTGTCCTTCGGTAACGTGATCTTTGATTTCGTTGACATATGTATTGGCTACTTCTGAAATATGCACCATTCCCGTAACGCCCTGTTCTATTTCAACGAACGCACCGAACTTTGTTATTCCTGTAACCTTACCTTCATAGATTTTGCCGATTTCAACCTGCATAAATAAATAATTCCCCTTAAAATTTTAGCCCCTCGATGTATCATAGAATCTTATCTCATTGGGATAAGCATAATCGAGTTCTTCAATAGCATACTGTTCCATATATTCGCTTTCGTTTTCAATGGAAAGAAGACGCTCATATTCTTCGTTCTGAAGTTCGATCTGAGCTTTTTTCACTTCTAAAGCAGCAAGCTGTTCACGCTTATCAGCGAGTGTTACCTGAACTGAAATGATATTTACAACGGCATAAATAACAAAAGCCGCAAATGCAATCTTGATAAATCCGCCAAGTGCCATAGGCTTTTTCTTTTCCGTATTCTTTTTCAAGCAACTCCCACCTTTCCAAACGACAGCTTCTTGCCGACGCTAATGAAAAATCTCCGCAAAAACTTCCTTGAGTGCGGAAATGTACGAGTTTATTATACACCATTCCTTAATATATTTTCAAGAGATTTTTTACATTTTTTTGCGTTTTCTCAAATTTATGTAGTTATCAACAAAAAAACTTTTTACCTTTTGACAAACTGATACAAAACAGCGTCTGAAAAAGCCGTAAATCCTGCCGAAAATTGCTTTCAGAAGTCTCCTTATAAAAGAACTTATGCTTCTTATAAACCCGATTACTATCTTCCCGACGCTGAAAAAGTAAATTATAAAGCCCAAAAACGTTCCTGCAAAGCAGAAAAAACGTATATTTCCGCCCGAAAGTTCGACAGAAAATATAACGAGCGAAAATGTCCAGATAAGCATAAAAAGAATATCCTCGAATGCGACAAAAAAACTGTTATGAGGAATAACTGCCCTTACCACTCTGAAAACATCAAAAACGACACCAAGCGCAACTCCTAAAATAACGGAATATAGAAAAATCAGACATTCATCCGAAAGAGAAAAAAAGTTATCAAGCAAGCTAAAATCCCCTATCTGAAAAGTTTTCCGAAAAATGAAAGGGTTCCGCGTCTGTCCTTATCGCCATAACATAACGACCATATATCGCCCTCTATCATCATTTCTCCGCTACCGACGCTCATTTCGTTGACGTGTAAATCCTTACCCGTAACAGTAAGTTCGCCCATATTCGTATAGAGGATAACCTGCTTTTCATCAAAACTGTCAACATCGGTAACACCGGAAATAGTGAGTTTTCCCCTGCTTTCAAGAATGAGATTGTGTATTTTCTGTTCTGCCATAAAAAAGACCTCCTTTTTAATCCACTATATGCGGACAAGGAGGTCTTATATTCATATTATTCTATAGAGAAAAGACGTTTTGCATTTTCGTTTGATATTCTTATGAGTTCTTCCGTCGAAACACCCTTTACTTCGGCGATTTTTTCTGCGGTGTGAATAAGCATTCTGCTGTCGCATCTTTTTCCTCTGTATGGAACAGGTGCCATATATGGACAATCCGTTTCGATAAGAATTCTGTCAAGCGGTGTAACCTCTAAAGCTTCAATAACTTTTCTTGCATTTTTAAATGTTACAACGCCCGTAAATCCTAAATACATCCCCCAGGAAAGATAAACTTTCGCCGTTTCGGCAGAACCTGAAAAACAATGCATAACTCCTTTGGGTTTTCTTTCAGAAAGTATTTCTGTCATATCTGCGGTTGCATCTCTTGAATGGATTATAACAGGGAGAGAAAGTTCTTTTGCGAGAGAAAGTTGTTCTTTAAAAATCTTTATCTGAAAATCTCTGTCAAAGCCTTCATAATGATAATCAAGACCTATCTCGCCTACCGCAACTACCTTTTTGTGTGATGTTGCGATATCCTTTAAAACACTTATATAATCAGAAGGAAGATTATCACATTCCTCGGGGTGAACGCCCACCGAAGAATAGATATAATCGTATTTTTCAGACATCATAACTCCCGATAAGGCATCTTCAAATTTAGCACAAGCGTGAATGATTTTTTCTACTCCGCCATCGTTTAAAAGTCCGCCTAAAAGTTCCTCTCTGTCTTCGTCAAATGCACTGTCGTCATAATGACTGTGTGAGTCAAATATTCCCGCCATTTTAATTCTCCTTTTGCAGAAAATAACGGACACGCATATGTGTCCGTTATTGGTTTTTATCTGAGTTTTGAGCCGTTGGGGATATCGTTGTCAACAAAGATAACTCTTGCGTCTTCACCAATATCAGCCGCAACGATCATTCCCTGTGATTCAACGCCGCAAAGTTTTGCGGGTGAAAGATTGGCAACAACGATAACTTTCTTTCCGATAAGGTCATCGGGTTCATACCACTTAGCAATTCCCGAAACAACCTGACGTGTTCCGAAACCGTCATCAAGCTGAAGTTTTAAAAGTTTCTTAGCCTTAGGAACTTTTTCACATTCCTTGACTTCGGCTACTCTCATATCAACTTTACAGAAATCTTCAATAGAAATAGTTTCAGAGATAGGAACAAGGTTTGCCTTGTCTTCGTCTTCTTCCTTGGGAGCCGCTGCCATAATGAGCGCGTTGAGTTCGTCGATTTCCTTTTCAACGTCAATTCTCGGGAATATGATATCGCCCTTCTTGACAGTTACTGTCTGTGAAAGAACGCCATATTTATCAGCATTTTCATAAGAAACATCATTTTCTGTTGCACCTATCTGTTCCCAAACCTTAGGCATATCTGTCGGCATAAATGCAGAGAGGAGTGTTGTTGTAACACGGATTGCTTCAAGAAGGTTGTAAAGCACCATCGCAAGACGAGGTTTTTCTTCTTCGTTTTTAGCAAGAATCCATGGAGCAGTTTCGTCGATGTATTTATTAGCAGCAGAAATAACCTTGAATATTTCTGCGAGTGCAACATTAAGCTGAGTATTTTCAACAGCTTCATCAACTGTTGCCCTGAGACCCTTTATAGCTTCGATAAGAGCATCGTCAAATTCGCCCGATTTCTTTTCAGCAGGGAGTGTTCCGTCAAAATACTTGATAACCATCGCAACAGTTCTTGAAACGAGGTTTCCGAGCCCGTTTGCAAGGTCAGAATTTATGCGGTTAATCATAATTTCATTTGAGAATGAACTGTCTGCACCGAGAGCCATTTCGCGTAAGATATGATAACGGATAGAATCGGCGCCATATCTGTTTCCGAGAACAAACGGGTCAACAACATTCCCCATTGATTTAGACATCTTCTGTCCGTTAAAAGTAATCCAGCCGTGAACAGCAAGATGCTTTGGTAAAGGAAGTTCAAGCGCCATAAGCATTGCAGGCCAGATAATTGCGTGGAAACGCATGATATCCTTGGCAACCATATGTGTATCGGCAGGCCAGTATTTGCTATAATCGTCATGTGCTGAGTTTTCATAACCGAGTGCTGTAATATAGTTTGAAAGTGCGTCAATCCACACATAAACAACATGTTTATCATCAAATGAAACAGGAACGCCCCATTTGAATGTTGTTCTTGAAACGCAGAGATCTTCAAGACCGGGCTTTATGAAATTGTTTACAAGTTCAGTTGCTCTTGTCTTGGGGCGGAGATAGTCTGTTTCTGTAAGAAGTTTTTCAATTCTTTCAGCAAAGGGAGACATTTTGAAGAAATACGCTTCTTCCTTAGCTTCAACAACTTCTCTTCCACAATCAGGACATTTTCCGTCAACAAGCTGAGAGTCTGTCCAGAAACTTTCGCAAGGTGTGCAGTATTTTCCCTTGTATTCACCCTTATAGATGTATCCTTTATCATAAAGTGCCTTAAAAATCTTCTGAACAGCTTCAACGTGATAATCATCTGTTGTTCTGATGTATCTGTCATAGCTGATATTCATAAACGACCAGAGATTTTTGAAAATCTCAACGATTTCGTCAACATATTCCTTGGGTGTAACGCCCTTTTCAGCGGCTTTCATTTCAATCTTCTGACCATGTTCGTCAGTACCTGTGAGGAACATTACATCATATCCCTGCATTCGCTTGTAACGTGCGATAGAGTCACAGGCAACTGTTGTATAGCAGTGTCCTATATGCGGGTTTCCCGATGGATAGTAAATCGGGGTTGTAATGTAAAAAGTTTTTTCTGACATTTTATATTCCTCCAAGAAAAAAATTCATCTAATAAATTATACTCCAATTTATAGTATTTGTCAATTTAAAAGGGCAATTCAGGCAAAAAAAATGCAGGGCAAACGGTGCCCTGCGAAGTTAAGAGAAATAAAATAATAGGATAAAATATGTGTAGAACAAAAGAAAGGAGACAACAAAACGAATGTTAAATTATATCAAAAATAAAAATATATAATTCAAACATCATACTCATTATAACCCCCGATATTCAATCTGTCAACATTTCTTCTTAACAACGAAAAAATTATTGAAATTTTCGTATAGTTGCACAAATGATATCTCGTTTTTTAGTCTATACTTGTTGAATTTTTTGGAAGAATATGTAAGTTGCACCGATGTTTTTAACCGATACAACTTTCTGCAAACCCCAAAAAGTGATTAGCCTCTGCTTTCGATAAGGCTGTTGTTTTTGAACAGAAGTGATATACACCACACTGCCGAAGCGGCAACGAGTATATATAAAATTCTGCTCATCAAAGCAGCTGAACTTCCGAAAAGCCAGGCAATCAGGTCGAACTGAAAAAGTCCGACAAGTCCCCAGTTCACGCCGCCTATAATAAGAAGCGCGAGAGCAATTCGGTCTAACATAAAAATTTACCTCATTTCAGTAAAGTCGATAAAGCAAGCCCTTGATGATATTCTAATCCATAGCCAACGCTTTATTCAACAAAAAACGAGGTAAATTCTGAAATTTTATGCAAAATATGTTCTGTAATCAAGAGGAGCATAGTTGCCCATATCATAGATAATAACAACATAGCAGTTATTAAAATCTCTTACAGTTGTTACATCATTGAAAATATATGTTCTGTCAGGGAAAAGTGATGGTGAGAACATACCTGTATTGTTATCAAGTTTAACAACTTCAACTTTTACAGTATGAGAAGAATCCGCCGCTCCTTCAAGTTCTGCACTTGTACTTTCATAATACTCCTTGATTCGCTTCTTATCTACGCCCTTTGCGTCTGCTTTGATTTCGATAAGAGCAGCGGCCATATATGTAAAATCATCTGTTCCTGCAAGGTCACCGCAAGCACTTATTGTATCGCGGCATTCTGTTCCGCTGAGCTTTTCGTTTGTTTCAAACTGATTTTCAAACTTGAAAAGGAAAAGTGAGTTTATAATGGCTACCACGATAAAAACCGCAACTACAAGTCCTAAAATAGTGGCAATAATTTTGGGTAAGTTTGTAAAAAATGTTTTCATAATGATTCTTCCTCCTTAAATTATATACAATAAAGATTTGTTTCCCAGGCGGGAATATAAAGCTGATGTCTTAAAAAGACTTTATAGTCCTTATTTATTTCTTTTATCTGTAAGGGTATTGAAAAAATATCTTCATTTCTGTGATAAAGAGAGATCATAAGTTTCGGCTTATAATTCTTTATTGTAGATGTTGCCCCTTCTATCGCCTCTTTTTCGGCACCCTCAACATCCATTTTTATAATACTGCAACCCTCTCCCGAAAGAACGCTGTCAACGCTTCGGGCCACAGTTTCTTTTCCCTCTTTGGAAACAGAAGATTGTCTGCCTGCTTTTGCGGCAAAGTAAAGGGTTGTATCTTCCTTCCAGGCGGCAGCATTTATGGCAGAGATATTTTCTTTTCCCTCAACAGACAAAAGAAGTTTTTTATAGTTTCTTCCGTCGGGTTCCATAGCGTAGATTTTTTTATATTTCCCATCTGTAAAAGAAAGGAATTCTTCAACCGTATCTCCTCTGTAAGCACCAAGGTCGACATAGATTTCATCAAAAGACGGTTTTATTATTTCTTCATAGATTTCCGACTTTTTGGTTGTGCAGTTATCGAGATATTCTATCTTTCCGCTTATTTTATAATTTATTATATCCGAAAAGACCTGCTTTGATTTTTCATCATAAAGCATGGAATAAACTTTCATAAGTTTTTCTTCGTTGTTTTTTATATAATCAAGATCAAAGACTTCGCCATTGAAATCTATAACAGGAACATCGGGTGATAAAACAATATGTCTTTTGGCGATAGAAAAAATCTTGTCATAAAGTTCTCTGTATCCCGCCGCAAAGGCAAGAACGACAATGAAATCATCTTCAATTTCTTCAACCTGAGATAAGGTTAAAACTTTAAACCCAGCGAAAGAATGTCCTCTTACAAATTCATCACTTGCGAAAACGCCCTTTATCTTTATGCCGTATCTTTCCATAACGGACATTATTTTTACAGCGCCGTCGCCCATTCCATAGATGTATATGGGAAGGTCGGTTTCCGAAAGAAATTCCCAAGATGTTTTTTCTTCTTTTATAAACGGCAGAATTTTTATCCCCTCGCTTTATGAAAATCCACTTTTATTTTATCATCTCATTCCGCTTTTGTCAACAAAAAATCCACAGATTATTAATAAATCTGTGGATTTTGTTTTTATACTTCCGAACTATTAAGATAATCTTCCTGTTCTTTTGTTAAAGTATCAATTTCCATATTCCAGAATTTAAGTTTTCTTCTTGCAACTTCATTATCAATTTCTTTGGGAACATTGATTATATTATCATCAAACTTGCCTTTATTCTTTGCGATATGAAGCGCACTGAGTGCCTGAATTGCAAAGCTCATATCCATAATTTCAGCGGGATGTCCGTCTCCTGCGGCGAGGTTTACAAGTCTTCCCTCAGCTATTACATAAAGCCAGTTTCCGTTTGAAAGTTTATAGCCCTCTATATTATTTCTTGCTTTTCTTGTTTCTGTCGCGATAGCCTTAAGACCTCTGACGTCAACTTCACAGTCAAAATGGCCCGCGTTGCACATAATAGCACCGTCTTTCATATTAAGGAAGGACTTTTCTGTGATAACATCCTTACAGCCTGTTACCGTTACAAAGAAATCACCGATTTTAGCGGCTTCTTCCATTTTCATAACTGTAAAGCCGTCCATAACAGCTTCCATAGCCTTAATAGGATCTATTTCTGTTACAATAACCTTTGCGCCAAGACCCTTTGCTCTCATAGCAACGCCCTTACCGCACCAGCCATATCCTGCAACAACAACATTCTTTCCTGCAACGATAAGGTTTGTTGTTCTGTTTATGCCGTCCCATACAGACTGGCCTGTTCCGTATCTGTTATCGAAAAGATGTTTACAGTCAGCATCGTTTACAAGAACCATCGGAAATTTGAGTTTCTTTTCTCTGTTCATCGCGATGAGCCTTATAATACCCGTTGTTGTTTCTTCACAACCACCCAAAACATCCTTTATCTTTTCGGGATATTCATTGTGGATAAGATTTACAAGGTCGCCGCCGTCGTCGATGATGATATTGGGGCCTGCCTCTATAACCTTTGAGATATGTCTGTGATATTCTTCTTCTGTTGCGTTATACCAGGCAAAAACACTCAGCCCGTCGTGAACGAGAGCCGCCGCAACATCATCCTGAGTTGAAAGAGGGTTACTTCCCGTTACATACATTTCAGCACCGCCTGCCGCAAGAACTTTACATAGATATGCAGTTTTTGCTTCAAGGTGAACAGAAAGTGCTATTTTAAGATTTTCAAAAGGTTTTGTCTGTGAGAATTCTTCTTCAATACTGCGAAGAAGAGGCATATTCCCCTTAACCCATTCTATTTTGATTTTTCCGCTTTCCCAGAGGTCAGCGTTACGAATTTCGCTTGTCGGCATTTTTTCTTCCTCCTAAAAAGATTCTCTTCTTATAATTTTATGTGGCATAATTATATGCTCACGGCATTTGTTTTCTGATTTTATATTTTCTATCAGTTTCTTTATGATTTCTCTTCCCATATCCCTTGCAGGCTGTGAAACAGATGAAATCGTCGGCGAATAGCTTTCACACAAAGGAATATTGTCATAACCTATAATTTTAGGCATCTTTCCTTTTTCAGAACGAAGCGCTCTTTTCGCAACCCCCATAGCTAAGATATCAGAAACCGCAAAAACAGCCGTAGGCGGTTCGGGGAGAGAGAAAAGATAACGATATCCGTTTTCTCCGTCTGAAAAACTATATCCGCCACGGAATATGTAGTTTTCATCAAATTCAATTCCTGCGTCTGAAAGTGCTTTTTTATAGCCTTCTTCTCTGTCAAGAGATGACAATGCTTCGTTGCCCGTTGAAATCATACCGATTTTTGTATGACCTTCTTTTATAAGTTCGGAAACGGCATCATAAGCACCGCTTACATCATCGACAGTTACTGTTAAAACGTTTGTTCCGTCAACTCGTTCACCACAGAGTGCTATATCGTATTCTTCAGAAATCTTATTTATTTCGTCAGCACAAAGGTGTGTACTCATCAATACAGCACCGTCAGCAGTTTTGTTGAAAAGCATATTAAGAAGACGCATTTCGTTTTTACTGTTGTCATAGCTTGTAGCCATAATAATATCATAGCCGTATTCCGAAGCGGTTTCATGCATACTTTTTACAATTTCAAGCCCGGCCGAATATTCACTCGAAGGAAAGATCGCAAGAATGACATTTGTTTCGCATTTTCTTAAGTTTCTTCCCAAGAAATTAGGGCGGTAATCGAGTTCTTCTATCGTTTCTCTGACAATTTTTGCTGTTTTATCAGAAACGGCAGGATTGTTATTAAGAACCCTCGAAACCGTCGCAACAGAAACTCCCGCTCTTTCGGCAACTTCTTTTATCGTTACTGTCAAACCGATTACCTCCTTTTGTATACTATTTTTATGATAACATCTTTTAACATTTTTTTCAATAAAAATAATTCACAAAATAAATGTTACATAGATAGCATTTATAACAATTTCATTTTTCGACCGTAAATTCGCTGTCTTTATTATAAAATGAATTATAAGGTTCAGAAAGTAATAAAAACTGACATTTTTATGAAAAAAATGATAGATAAACTAATGATATTTGAGTGTATCCTGCGAAAAATATTATCAGAATCATTTAAAAGGAGATTTATATGAGAAGGTCAATAAAAATCATTTTAGGAATTGCAGACCTTTTTCTGCTTTTCATCTGTATGCTTCTTGCATTTTATTCCATAACACT
>JAGAJQ010000153.1 GCA_017828955.1 Oscillospiraceae bacterium | reverse complement strand
TTTATAAATTCAAAGAAATTCGGGTTGATACCGTAAGAGTTTGCTGTAAATTCGCTGTCATCATCAAGACGGGACATAGGGTCGTCCATAACGTCTTTTGTAAGACAGTAGTAAATAGTCGCACCGAGGGAATAAATATCGGTAAAGGGACCCTGTTTACCCTTGGACTGATACTGTTCGATAGGAGTAAAGCCGGGCTTTATAAGTACAGAGAGGCTCTTTGTGCCTTCAGCTGTAAACTGTCTTGCAGCACCGAAGTCGATAAGCTTTATTCTTCCGTTATCACAGATTATGATATTATCGGGAGATATATCTCTGTGAAGGATATTGCCGCTGTGTGCGGAAAGAAGCGCGAAAGAAACCTGGTCAGCGATATATGCTGCCTTTTCGACGGAAAGTGCACCGTTCTTATCGATGTATTTCTTAAGGGACATACCCTCTAAAAATTCCATTGTAAAATAAGCAGTACAATTCTCGTAGAAGAATTCATAGACATTTACAATTGCGGGATTGCCGTTGAATCTCGATAAGGTCTGTGCTTCTCTGTAGAAACGTTCAGCACCTGTGCGGAAGGTTTCAGCGTCCTCCTGGGATGATACCATAATTGTAGGATTTCCCATAACACGCTGTGCGAGTCCATTAGGGAAATATTCCTTTATAGCAATCTTCTTGTCGAGCTTGTTGTCATATGCAAGGTAGGTTATACCGAAACCGCCCTTACCGATAACCTTTCCGACAATGTATCTTCCCATAAGTATGCTTCCGCTGGGAAGAGTAAGAGGGTCATAACGGTATGTCTTCTTGGAATAACTGCAGTTTGGGCAGATTTCATCATTTGTTTCAGTGAAACAATGCGGACATAACCGCTTATTGTTAATTTCTATCATAGAAATAATTCCTCACTTTCAGATCTAAAACAGAAATAAATTATTTGATTTTTAATTTTAACTTCGTTTAAAAAAATCAACGTCCGGGCCGAGATAACGTAAAGGTTCACCGCCCAATATAATGGGAGCGGGAGAGAAACTCGCTGTCGTCATAAAGACGGGACATAGGAGCATCTTCCATAAAAGCTCCATATATATGCTTACATTCAGTGTTTTTTATTCACGTTACTCGAATCATTACCCGAAGCACCTAATGAATCATTAACAGAAGGTAGCTGGGAATTAGAATGACTTAAAGCGGGTTTTTCCTTGGCTGTTGTCGTAGTTGTTGTAGTTGTCGCAGTTGTTACAGTTGTTATAGTCGTAGCGGTTGCTGCTGCTGTTGTTGTAGCAGCGTCAACAGTAGTTGTAGTTTTCTCGGTAGTTGCAGCAGCCTCAGTTGTCGCGGCGGGAGTTTCAGAAGCTGTAGTCTTCGGAGGTTCAAGAGTTGAACCCTCTGTATCTTCTTCAGATTCCCCTTCTTCTCCTTCAGGCGTATCGGTCGAGATAATAGTAGCGATAGCAGGAAGGTCAGTTCCAACAGTCGTAATATCCTCATCTGTTTCTTCAACAACAGATGATTCATCA
>JAGAJQ010000152.1 GCA_017828955.1 Oscillospiraceae bacterium | reverse complement strand
CTGAGATGCCTGTGAGAGGATCTGATTCTTTGTGAAAGTCATCATTTCCTTAGCCATATCAGTATCACGAATACGTGATTCTGAAGCCTGCATGTTTTCAGCTGATACGTCGAGGTTAGCGATCTTGTGTTCAAGTCTGTTCTGGATAGAACCGAATGTTGCACGAACCATTGATACCTTGTTGATAGCGTGGTCGATGCTGTCGATAGCCTTGTTAGCTGATGTCTGTGTTGAGAGTGAGAGCTTGTTAAGGCCGAGACCTGAAGATGTACAGTCAAGGTTTGACTTAAGCTTGCCGATACCTGTTGAAGTATATTTGAAATCAAACTTCTTGAGGTCAGCTGTTCTGCAGCCTGCCTGGAGTGATACAGAAGATGTAACTGTGAGGTTGCTCTTCTGGTCAGCAGAGATGTTAGAAGCTGTTGAAAGAACTACAACGCCGTTGAAGTCTGTGTTAGCGATGTCGTCGATTTCGTCGCAGAGCTGCTTGTATTCGAGTTCGATCGCTGCACGGTCAACCTTCTTGTCGTATGTGCCGTTAGCAGACTGTGTTGCGAGAGTCTTCATTCTCTGAAGGATAGCGTCTGTTTCCTGGAGAGCACCTTCAAAAGTCTGAACCATTGAGATACCGTCCTGTGAGTTTGTAGATGCCTGATTAAGACCAGCGATCTGTGAACGCATTTTTTCTGAGATTGCGAGACCTGCAGCGTTATCGCCTGCACGGTTGATTGAGTAACCTGAAGAAAGCTTTTCAAGGTTCTTAGAAAGACTTGACTGATTAACTCCTAAAAGTCTTGTTGAGTTCATTGCTGAAAGATTGTGCTGTACTACCATAATGTTACCTCCGTGTAAATTTTTTTATTTAGCCGATTCCTTTCGGCTTTTCGTTTGGGCCCTTGTTTTTGGGCTTCTGTATGTTATATCGGTCGGTTTCAAAAAAACTTTAGCGAAAAAATAAAAAATCTCAAAAAATTTTTGAGATTTTTTATTTTTGCCTATTTTACGCGGTTTTAAGCGTTAATTTTTTTTGATTTTCTTATATCGACAATGGTTTTCGAGGGGCAATTTGATATACATATGCCACAGGATACACATTTTTCATAGTCGATTACGGCTATATTATTCTGAATCGTTATAGCGTTTTTAGGACAGTTTCTTTCACAAAGTCTGCAACCTATACAACCCGATTTACAATTTTCGCGTGTTTCTTTTCCTGTAAGGTCACAGTTGCAGGCTATATTTATTACTTCTTTTTTATCCTTTATTATAATAAGGTTATTGGGACATTCGTTTACACAGAGTCCGCAACCGACACATTTATCGGGATTTATTCTTGCGAGCCCGTCGCATATTGTTATAGCGTCGTGCGGGCAGACAGCTTTACAGTCACCCATACCTAAACAGCCGAAGGGACATCTTTTACTTCCACTATAAAATCTGTTTGAGGATTTACAGGTTGCTTTTCCTCTGAATTCGAATAATTCTTCGGATTTTGACAAATCACCCTGACATCTTATAAAGGCAACTTTTTTCGCGGAGGAAGTTGAAGATGAGGTTCTGCTCATAATTTTATTTATTTCTGAAACGTTTTTTTCACCTGCTGAAAGGCAGAGATTGGTTTCTTCACCATTTATTATTATAGCATTTGCATAATCGGAACAACCTGCGTAGCCACAACCGCCACAGTTTGCACCCGGGAGGCATTCTGTTATCTTTTCGAGGCGTTCGTCTGTTTCGACGTGAAATAGTTTTGAGAAAACTGTCAGGAGAATTCCCGATAAGATTCCTATTCCTGCGAAAATAAGCGCAGGGACAAATAATTCTTTGAGCATAATAAGGTATTTTCCTTTCAGTTAAATCATACCCGAAAATCCCATAAAGCCTATAACCATTATCGCTGCGGCAACAAGTGTTGAAGGGATACCTTTGAAGGCTTCGGGGATATCGTTATGTTCTATTCTTCCTCTTATTCCCGAAAAGACAATGAGTGCTATCATAAAGCCAAGACCTGCACCTAAGGAATTAAGGATTGAGTCGACGAACGAAAGACCGTTATCGACATTTATTATACATACACCAAGAACGGCGCAGTTTGTTGTTATCAAAGGAAGATAAACGCCTAAAAGCTTATGGAGTTCGGGGAAAACTTTTTTAAGAAAGATTTCAACAAGCTGAACAAAAATCGCGATTATAAGGATAAAGCCTACATTATATAAGTAGTCAATACCTAAAGGAACGAGAACATAATGGTAAAAAGGGTAGGTTGCTAAAGTTGAGCATATCATTACAAAAATTACCGCGATACCCATTCCGACGGCACTTTTGAGTTTCTTTGAAACGCCGAGGAATGGACATATTCCCATAAACTTTGAGAGAACAAAGTTATCGGTTATCATAGCGGTTAAAATTACAGCGAGAAATGCGGGCATTATTCATCCTCTCCTTTCTCTGCTGAGGGGCAGTTATCCTTTGAAGGACAGTTTGCACAACCTGCTTCCATTTTTGGTTTTTTGTTTGTTATAACGCCTACTAAAGCGATTATTATGCCGAGAGTGAAAAATCCGCCTGCGGGGCGTGCGATGAGGGCTACGGGGTTTGTGATAAATGGGATAGCAAGGCCAAACCACGAGCCTGCACCTATGATTTCACGAAATGTTCCCATAAGAAAAAGGGCGAGGGTAAAGCCTATGCCCATTCCTAAACCGTCTAAAACGGACGATAAGGGAGGATTTTTTGAAGCAAACATTTCTGCTCTTCCGAGGATTATACAGTTTACTGTTATAAGGTCGAGATAAACACCTAAAAGTTCACTGACGGGAGGGAGAAATCTTGCTAAAATGAGTTTTACTATTGTTACAAATCCTGCGATGATTACGATATATGCAGGAAGTCGCACTGACTTTGGAATGAGATTTTTTATAAGGGAAATCATAAGGTTCGAACAGATAAGGACAAACATTGTTGAAAGTCCCATTCCGAGTGAGCCTTTTACAGTTGCTGTTACGGCGAGAGTTGGGCACATTCCTAAAAGTCCTACGAGAGTCGGATTTTCTTTGATTATTCCCTTGAAAAATTCATAGAAGTAATCGGGGGAGTTCTTTTTTTCGAGAACGGTGGTTTCTTGTTTAGTTGCCACTGAAAATTTCCCCCTTTCTTTCGTTATAGGTATTCATAGCGATTGATATTGCGTTTATCATTCCCTCAGATGAGAATGTTGCGCCCGAAACGATATCCGCTGAGAAATCGGGCGAGTTGACACCGATGAACTGTGAAAGATAGATATCTTCGGTGACTATTGTTCCGACGCCCTCGGTTTCTTTGCAGGAAAGAACTTTTACTGCGATAATCTCGCCGTTTTTAATTCCGACAAGGACGTTAAGGCCGTCTTTTGCATAGCCGTTTACTGTTATTTCAAAAGCACAGAAATGCTTTTTCTTATCGACGATTACGGATTTTACACCCTCTGCCTCAAAATCGGGGAGAATGACACAATCCGAACTATCGCCTATCATAGAGTCGAGCTCTGTTCTTACTGCGTCTGTTATTATTCCTGTTGTGTCGACATAGGTGAGTTTATGAACAGCTACTATGAGAAAACACATTACAAAACATATAATACAGAGAACAAGAGGCGGTTTGATATACTGCATAATTTTATTTTCAGCCATTGTTCTTCGCCTCCTTTACTTTTACTATACCGAAAGGCTTTGTTCTTGTAAGTCTATCGATATATGGAGTAAGAAGATTCATGAGAAGAATAGCGAAAGATACGCCCTCGGGGTAAGCACCGAATGTTCTTATGAGGAAGGTTATAAGTCCGCAACCGATGCCGAAAATAACTTTACCCTTTGTTGTTACGGGTGTTGTTACATAATCTGTTGCCATAAAGAAAGCACCGAATAAAAGTCCTCCTGAAAGGACATGATAGAGTGCGTCTCCGCCTGAAACGGCTATGAGGACAGCGACTGTTCCTATAAATGTAAGGGGTGCTGCGGGAGAGATTACTCTTGTCATAAGAAGAAAAATTCCGCCTAAAATAATAGCTATTGCGCAGGTTTCACCGATACATCCGCCTGTTTTGCCGAGGAAAAGGTCGATATAATCAACGGGGGGAGAGATTTTTCCGACAAATCCTTCTGAACTGCTATAAGAAACGAGCCATTTTTCAGCGAGAGGTGTGGGTGCGGTTAAAAGGTCAGCTGAGCTATACCAGAAAGGTTTTACCCAGGTTGACATTTCTTTTGTGAAAGAAAGGGTAAGAACAAGTCTGCCCACAATAGCGGGGTTTGCAAAGTTCTGACCTATGCCGCCGAAAAGCTGTTTTGTTATTATTATCGCTACGAAACAACCGAGAACTGCCATCCACAAGGGAAGTGTTACGGGGAGGTTGAGAGCGAGGATTATTCCCGTTACTGCGGCGGAAAAGTCGGAAATTGTATTGTCTCTTTTCATAATCTTTCTGCAGAAGAATTCAAAGAGAACAGAACTTGCGACGCAGGTTAAAACGAGGATTAAAGCACGCAGTCCGAAAATCACTGTTGCTGCGATAATTGAGGGAATGAGTGCTATTATAACGAGCGTCATTATTTTAGTTGTTGATGAATTTCCCCTCTGATGTGGTGAGGGTGAAACTATGAGTTTTTCCAAAATATATTCAATCCTTTCGGGGATTTATTTAATCATTTCTTTAGGTGATTTTACATCGAGAAATTCTTTTGCGAGACAGTTTGTTTCTGCAAGCGGTCTCTTAGCGGGGCATACATAAGAACAAGCGCCGCAGTTCATACAAAGATTTACACGAAGTGAGCGGAGTTCTTCTTTGTTTTTGGTGTTGTACGCCTTTTCGAGTTCTAAAGGCATAAGATTTACGGGGCAGACTTTTATACATCTTCCGCATCTTATACAAGGTGATGGAACTGGTGTATTATCGGATTTGAGTGCTAGAAGTGCGTTATGGGTTTTTACTATCGGGGCATCGGGGTCTGCCATACAGACGCCCATCATTGGCCCGCCCATAATGAGCTTTCTGTAATTTTCTGCATTTGCGTAATCCAAGATATCGCCTATGGTCGTTCCGATTAAAACTTCGATGTTACAAGGCATTCCGACAGCGTCACCATCGACTGTGAGTCTTCTTGAAACAAGAGGCATTCCCGTTTTCATATAGCGGTTTAAAAAGCCTACTGTTGAAACGTTGACAACGAGTGCGTTTTCTTCGGATGTTATCTGATTTTCTTTTATGACTCTTCCTGTTGTTGAGAAAAGAAGCATTTTTTCGGCACCCTGAGGGTATCTTGTCGGGAGGGTAACTATATCGATATTATCGTCTTTCGATGTCATTCTTGTGAAAAGTCTTATAGCGGCAGGCTTGTTCTTTTCGATACAGAGTTTCGCTTTGTTTATATGCATATTTTCGAGGATGAGTTTTATGCCGTCATATATATCTGCTGTGTTTTCCATCATTTCGCGGTAGTCGGATGTTATGTAGGGTTCACATTCCGCCGCGTTTACAATGAGGGTGTCAACGTGGTTATCATAGCTGAATTTCACGTGAGTAGGGAAACCCGCTCCGCCAAGGCCCACAGCACCGCTTTCACGGATAGCATTTATGAAATCCTTTGTTGTTTTGATTTCGGGCGGTTTTATATCTTCATGGGGCGTCTGCTTTCCGTCGGGTTCTATTACAACCGCTTTACAGAGTTTTCCGCCGTGGAGAAGATGGTTTTTTATCTCCTTTACTGTCCCCGATACGCTTGAATGAACGGGAACGGACATAAAGGCGTCACTGTCGCCGATTTTTTGCCCTAGGAAAACTTTATCTCCTACTGAAACAAGCGGAACGCAGGGTTCGCCCATTCCCATTCCCATAGGGATAACAACCCTTGCGGGAAGCGGGAATGCTACCGTTGTTTCGGATTCGGTGTTTTTGTTGTGTCTTAAATGGACACCGTTAAAACTTCTTATGTTCATAGATTACTCCTCTTTGACCGTCTTTTTTACCGCCTTTTCTGCAAGGGGCATAACGGCTTTTATTACCGATCCCGTTATTGTTCCTGTTATCACTGCGGAAACAATTAAAACGGGCAGGTAGAATAATGTGTTTATATTTTTCATAACGACCGACGCCATAATTATCTGGCCGAGGTTATGTGTTATTGCTGAAAGAACGCTTATTAAAATCAGGGAATTTTTTTCTGATTTCAACAGAAGTATTGTTATGAGAAATGCGAGTATCCCTCCCGAAAGGGAAAGGAGCGACGCAGTTATTCCTTTGGTTACGAGGATAAAAAGTGATTTTAAAAGGGTTATTATGAAACCTTCTTTTCTTCCGACGGTGAGTATTGTTAACATAACGACTATATTTGCGACACCTACTCTTACTCCCAAAGGGAGGGGTGCTGAAATAACAGAGTCTAATGCTGAAAGGGAAAAGGTGAGCGCTGATATTATGCCTAAAAGGGCGATTTTTTTCGTTTTCAATATATCACCCCACTATAATATCGGCAGAAACTTTATCATCGGAAATTATCCTCACAGAAACCTTTTCGGGAAGACAGATTATTGTTTCGCCGTTTCTTTTTATAGCACCCGTTTTAACGCATATCTTATCGGGGCAGGGCGATGAAACTACACAAACGGAATTTTCTTTTACAGAGAATTTTATATCGTTTACCGAAAATTCTGAATCTTCTGAAAGAGAAACTGTTTTAACCACTTTTCCGTCGTAAGAAATTTCGGCGTAAGTTCCGTTATCTCTGAAATTTATCGCAAGGAAAATTACGGAAATAATGAGTATTGAAAGGATTATTGCAAGGTCTCTTAAAGTTATAAGTTTCATAGCGAGTACCCACTGTTTTCGTATGGTGTGAATTCTATACCTTCTGAAACATAGAGTTTCTTGTTTTTATCGGCAACGACTATTTTGTAGTCATCAGAAGAAAGATGTTTACTTAAATTTTCTGTTCCGCCGATGAAGATATCTGTTGCTAAAAAATCTGATTTTATACCGCCGTTTTCGCCATAGCAGAGAACTGTTACGGAAACTATATCGGTCTTTACGGGGTAGCCTGTTTTTGTATCTAAAATATGAGAATAGGTTTTACCGTCTGCTTCGAAAAAGCGTTCATATCCGCCTGAGGTTGAAACGAAACAGCTTTTTGTTTCTATCATTCCGAGAGGGATATTTCCGTCGGGATTTTTAATCTCTATCTTAAAATCTGTTTTATCGGGCTTTTCACCGAAAAGAAGCGAAGAACTTCCTACAGAAACAATAGCATAGCCACAATTTTTCTCGGAAAGGTTTTTATATACAAGGTCACAGGCGTAGCCTTTTGCTACTGCGCCGAAATCGAGTTTTGTTTCTTTTTCTTTTGAAACGATACCATCTTTAAGAAAAATTTTTTCGTAGCCCATAGTTGAAAGGGAATTTTTTATTTCATCTTCAGACGGCACTGTTTTGTTCCCTGATGAAATGCCCCACAATGATGTGAGTTCACCCGATGTTATATCGACGTTTTCGCCATACAGAGAAACGAGAGAAAGCGTTTTTTCTGTGATGTCATATATATATGCGTTATCGGTTTCTTCTATTTCGTTGAATTTGAGAAGTTCGCCCGAATACATATCGAGAGAGGCGTTGCAAGTAAGAATGACAGCTTCTGTTTCTTTTATATCGATATCGGATTTTATGGAACAGAGAGTATCCATTGCGAAAAAATCGGAAGTATAGATCTTGTTTTTCTGACATCCCGAAAAAATCATAACTGTTGAAATGATAAGCGGGATAAATGATTTTTTCATTTATAACTCCTCCGAAAAAACGATATACATATTTATAATATCACAACACTCTGTTTTAGTCAATAAATGCGAGGACAAAAAAATCCCTGCCGGTTTGAAACGGCAGGGCAAACAAAGAAAGAGGATTTAATTCATGTCGTTACGACAATAATTTATTGATTTATGAAAAAAAATATGGTATAATACTATGTGATTATTTTTTTGTGTCGTTGAGTGACTGAATTCTCGATTCGCTGTTTTTAACGAGATTGAGAAGCGATGAAGCATAGCTCGGAAATTCTTCTGAAAGAGTCTTTGAAGTTATCAAAGGGCTTGTATCTTCATCGGCACAGTCGTTATCGGCAAGGGGCACTCCCTTTGCGGCGGCTGTTGCTACCGCTTCAGAAATTCCCATCGCTGCGGAAGCACCGTTTGATGCGAGAATTTCGGGGACTGTGAAGAAAAGCTGATCGTTTCTGGAGTTTGCTATATATGCTACTCTGAACATTCTGTAAATCGCAAGCATTATGAAATTTGATGTTTCTTTAATGAGTGTCTGACTTCCCGTTTTCTGAACGAGAGAGAAGAGAATGTTGAGCGAATTTACGATGAGCTTTTTATTGAAAGAAATCATAACTCCGTCGGTCTTTACATTTCCCTCGGCTTCGGGAATATCGCTGTAGGATATTGTTTTTCCTGCAGGGTCTGGTGAACGACCTAAAAGATAATCGCAGGAAACACCATAATAGTCAGCGGCTTTTACAAGAAATTCGAGACCGCATTCACGGATCCCTTTTTCGTAATGCGAGAGGAGAGCCTGTGATACCCCGAGGTCGCTTGCGGCGTTTTTCTGACTGATATTTCTTTCTTTACGTAATAACGTAATTATTCTCGGAAAATCGGAATTCAAACCTTCGCCCCCCAACACGTTGAAATTACATTTTGTATTTTATCCGAAAAATATTATTTCGAATTAACGTATTGTAAATTATAGCCCATTCCTTACAGTTTGTAAAGGGAGAAACCTCAAAAAAAGTCGATAAAAGTTTTATTCGGGTTTTGGCTATTTTGCTTGATTTTTTCAACATTTCACTGTTGAAATCAATATGTGGCGGATGAAAACACAAGATGTTGTGGAGGCACGGAAAAACAAGGCTTTATGTCAGAAAAAAATTCATAAAAGTGATTTTTTACAGAAAATGTCAAATTTTTATACAAATTGTATAATTTAATATAAATTCAACCGAAAGGAAATACAGTATGAAAAATTACAGATTAGTTGTTATAAGACACGGGCATACTGAAGGTAATGAAACCGCAAGATATATAGGAAAAACAGACATTCCGCTTTCTAAAAACGGTCTTAATGAAATTGAAAATATAGCAAAAGAGTTTGAATATCCTTATGTTGAGAAGGTTTATTCGAGCCCTACGCTTCGTTGTATTCAGACGGCGAGAATACTTTTTCCCGATACAGAGCTTGTTACTCTTGATGGCATAAGAGAGCTTGATTTCGGAAAGTTTGAAAACAAATCGGTTGAGGAACTTATTGAGCTTCCCGAATACAAGGAATGGCTTAAAGGTGGACTTGACAACAACGCTCACGGTGGCGAAACAATAAGAGAAATGATCGGCAGAACCGTTGCTGCGATAAACGACATTTTAGAAGATATGATGTCGATGGAAATATACGACGCGGCGGTTGTTACACATTCGGGGATTATAATGAATATGCTTTCCTGTTTCGGACTTCCGAGAATGGAGCCTATGAAGTTTGCCTGCGATGTGGGAGAAGGTTATGTTATTGCGTTTAATCTTCAGATGTGGCAGACGGGCGGAGTTTTTGAGATAATGGGAAAGGTTCCTGTTCCTAAAGACTATGAGGAAAACGAAGAAGAATAAGGTATAGAAAATAAATCGGAAGGGGGTAAGTTCCATAAAGATTTCTGAAATAAAAAAATCTGCACTGAGGAGAATGAACGATTGTTTTCCGCAGGTTCTTATGATTATGGTTATATCTCTTACGGCACATCTTATTTTTGCTCTGGCGGAATTTGCTCTTTTACATTTTCTTGATATAAAGGGAAGTGAGATTTTTTCTGAAATTCCTTCGGAAACAACACTTATCCTCATAACAAGCATTATAAGAATGTTTGCGGAATTTCTGGTTTTATCCCCGATAATGGTCGGAACTGCCTGGTGGCTTTTACATTGTGTCAGAGGGGAAAACAGTAACGTCGGGTTTATACTTATCTGTTTCTCGAATATGAAAATATATTTCCGTTCGGTTGTTATGAGGCTTCTTATAGGGACTATAAAAATAGTTGTTGCGATACCGCTTATTCTTTGCGGTTATATAGAATATGCGCTTATAACGGCTTTTGCAGATGAAAGTTATCGTGGCGGAACATATATCGCTCTTATAGTATGCTGTACACTGATACTTATCTGTATCGCGCTTATGTATATATGGATTGTTGCGGATTTTTCACTCGTTAATTTCATCTTCACAATGAATCCCGATGATAAGATACTGAACATCATTAAAAAATCTATCATGGCTATGAAATATCAGAAAGCAAAACTGATAAAACTTGTATGCTCATTTTTAGGATGGATTTTCACAATACCGTTTGTATTCCCTCTGTTTTTTGCAATACCCTATGCGTCACTCAGTTATGCTATGGTTGTTGATGAGATAATAGAAAAAGAAATAAGGGAAAATACAGATGATATGTTCAATAAAAAAACAATAGCAAGAAAGTAATTTTTACGGAGGTTAAAAAATGGATATCAACAAGACACTTGCGACGGAATTCAAGCTCCGACAGGAACAGATTGACAATACTGTTTCGCTTATCGATGACGGAAAGACAATTCCCTTTATCGCACGATACAGGAAAGAAATGACAGGTTCTTTGGATGATCAGGTTTTAAGACAGATTTTCGACAGGCTGACATATCTTCGTAACCTTGAAAAGAGAAAGGAAGAAGTTGTTTCTTCAATCACAGAACAGGAAAAGATGACGGATGAAATCGCGGCTGCTATCGAAAAGGCTGTTACTCTTGTTGAAGTTGAGGATATCTATCGTCCTTTCAAGCCGAAGAGAAAGACAAGGGCATCTGTTGCGAGAGAAAGAGGACTTGAACCCCTTTCTGTCTACATAATGCTTCAGAATATGAATGCCGAACCCGAAAAGGAAGCGGAAAAGTTTATTGACGCAGAAAAGGAAATTCCCGATGTTACGGCCGCTTTACAGGGTGCTATGGATATTATCGCGGAAGATATTTCCGACGATGCGGCTTTAAGAAAAACACTCCGTGAACTTTATTTCAGAAAGGGAACAATCTCATCAAAGGCTGCTGATGAAGAGGCAGAAAGTGTTTATACAAACTATTACGATTATTCTGAACCCGTCAACAAAATCGCAGGACACAGAGTTCTTGCGCTCGACAGAGGCGAAAAGGAAGATTTTCTTAAAGTTTCGGTTGCGGTTTCGGGTGATGAAGCAGAAAAACTCGTTTGCGACAAATATGTAAAAAATCAGAGCGTTGCTGCGGGATATGTCAAACTTGCGGCGGAAGATGGCTTCAAGAGACTTATCGCTCCTTCGATAGAAAGGGAAATCAGAGCCGAACTTACCGCTAACGCGGCAGAGCAGGCGATAAAGGTATTTTCATCGAATTTAAGACAGCTTCTTATGCAGCCTCCTGTTAAGGACTGCGTTACACTGGGTCTTGACCCCGGATACAGAACGGGTTGTAAACTCGCTGTTGTTGACGGCACGGGAAAGGTTCTTGACACAGGTGTTGTATACATAACAATGGGCGAAAAGAACAGAATTGAACAGGGCAAGGTTATCGTTAAAAAACTTATTGAAAAATACGGCGTTACTGTTGTTTCGATAGGAAACGGAACTGCATCGAGAGAATCTGAAAGCTTTATAGCATCACTTCTCAAAGAAATTCCCGCAAAGGTTTCTTATATGGTAGTTTCTGAGGCAGGGGCATCGGTTTATTCTGCATCCAAACTTGCGGCGGAAGAATTCCCCGAATATGATGTTTCACTCAGAAGTGCCGTTTCTATCGCAAGAAGACTTCAGGACCCTTTAGCCGAACTTGTTAAAATAGACCCCAAGGCGATAGGCGTCGGTCAGTATCAGCACGATATGCCAAAAGCAAGAATGGACGAAGCACTTTCGGGCGTTGTTGAAGACTGTGTAAACGGTGTTGGTGTTGACCTTAACACAGCATCACATTCACTTCTTTCACATATAGCAGGAATCAATTCATCTGTTGCTAAGAATATCGTTGCATACAGAGAAGAAAACGGAAGTTTTACAGACAGAAAAGAACTTCTCAAGGTTGCTAAACTCGGCAAGAAGGCTTATGAACAGTGTGCGGGCTTCCTTAGAATTTCGGGCGGAAAGAATCCTCTTGACAACACTGCTGTTCATCCCGAAAGTTATGACGCCGCAAAGAAACTTTTAGACGAATGCGGATTCAAACTCGCTGACATAAAGGCGGGCGCGGATAAAATTGCTGACAAGGCTGAAGAAATCGGATACAGCAAACTTTCTGACGATACAGGCGTTGGTATTCCTACGCTGAAAGACATTGTAAAGGAACTTCAGAAACCAGGTCGTGACCCTCGTGATGAACTTCCTGCACCACTTCTTCGCAGTGGCGATATTATGGAACTTAAAGACCTTAAACCCGGAATGGAACTTACGGGAACAGTAAGAAATGTCATTGACTTCGGCGCTTTCGTTGACATAGGCGTTCACGAGGACGGGCTTGTTCATATCTCACAGATATGCAACAGATTTATAAAGCATCCTCTTGAAGCGGTTAAGGTAGGCGAAATAGTCAAGGTAAGAGTTCTTGATGTTGATGTCAAGAGAAAGAGAATTTCTCTCACTATGCGTCTTGACGAAAAGAAGTAATTTATGAGAAGAATAGATTTTAATGTAGAGCCGTCTTATGACGGCTTTACTGTTGAAAAATACCTTATGTCTGTCAAGGGACTTTCGAGAAGGCTTATCACAAAGATAAAATATTCCGAAGGAATTATGATAAACGGTGTTGTTTCAAGAACTGTTGACATCATAAAATCGAGGGATATCGTTTCCGTTATTATGGGAGACGAAAAATGCCTTGAAGAAAATCTGTCGCTTGATATTCCGATAGTATATAACGACGACGATATCGTTGTTTTCAATAAGCCCTACGGGACGCCTGTTCATCCTTCGATAAGGCATTATAACGACACTTTAGGAAACTATTTTTCCGCTGTTTTCAAAGGCGTTTCGTTTCGCCCTGTAAATCGTCTTGACAAGGATACTTCGGGGCTTTGTGTTGTTGCTAAAAATGCTTTTGCGGCGGCGGAGTTACAGAAAAGCGTTGATAAGACATACTATGCCGTTGTCAAGGGAAATCCCGATGATGAGGGGGAGATAAATCTTCCTATCGCAAGAGAAGACGGCACTATCATCAAAAGAAAAGTTGATGAAACGGGGCAAGAGGCAATAACGAGGTATAAATCTGTCAGAAGAAAAAACGGGTATACCTTGCTTGAAATAAAACTTCTGACAGGGAGAACTCATCAGATAAGAGTTCATTTTTCGCACATAGGTTTTGCGCTTGCGGGCGATGAACTTTACGGCGGTGATATGAGTGTTATCAAAAGACACGCACTTCACTGCAAGACTCTCGAATTTATACATCCTGTTACGAAGGAAAAGGTCGTTATCAATTCGGAAATTCCCGATGATATGGCTATGCTTTTTAAGTAGATTTGTTACCGTTTTGTAATAATTCTATTTTGTGTGGTAGCGGGATAAAGTCCTGTTTTACGCGGTTTTTCTGGAAAAAGTAGGTTATTGTTCTGTCGGGTATATGGTTATAATGACGAAAATGTGCTTTTAAAATAGTTTAAAATGCACAAAAATTTTGATAGGCTTGCGAAAAAAATCCCCTTTAGGTTGATTTTTTGCGATTTTTCCGTATAATTAAAGGTTGTTGTATTTAAAGCGACATATTTATAAATGTATTTTAAGGAAAGGAGAGTGGAGTCATGGCACAGATAAAGGAAGAAGAAAAGCAGAATTTTATCGCTGAGCTTTTTGAAGAAATGAACTATAACTTCTGTCGTTTCATGACAAAACTCGGGGCTTATGTAGTTTTCCTTTTTGTTACACTCGGCAGAGGAATCAAAAGGTTCTTTCTTAAAATTTTCGGAAGAATAATAAATAAAATCGGCGAAAAAAGTTCGCTGAGAACATATATGATGAAGAGAAAGGAAGAGTTTATCAAGGAAAAGGAAAAACTCTATGATTTCTTCTTCTGGTTACGCGAAGATACAGAGTCTACTTATGTCAATGACGGGCTTATCTCTGCTTTGAGAGTAGGGTTTGTTCATTTTGCAAAGGGATTATGGCACGCAAGAGGATACGCTGTAAGGGCTTTCAACTGGGTGCTTCCCGTTGTATCGGTTTTCTTTATGGTATCGGTACTCAGTAATGTTTCTGACCTTGCTTACGGCGTAGGCGTTGAATACAAGGGTCAGCAACTCGGTATTCTTGACACCGAAAGCAAATACGACGAAACGGAAAAGGCTTTGCAGGAAAGAATTACCTATACGGAAGATGACGAAAAGGTTGTTATAACTCCTAAACTTGCGGTAAGACTTATAACCGACGAAAAGGATGTTATCGAGCCTGACGCTTTAGTCGACAAACTTCTTATGAATTCCGACGCGGATATCGTTGAAGCCTGCGGGGTTTTCGTTGACGGAGAATTCCTCGGTGCTATCGAGGACAGACAGACGGTTGACAGTATGCTTTCGAGACGACTTTCAAGATATATTGATGAAGATGTAAAGGAAGTTTTCTTTGATAAGGAAGTAGAACTTTCTGACGGACTTTTCCTTGCAAACTCTGTTGTTGACAGTAAGGACATTATAGATACATTCGGCTCTTCTTATGCGACTGCGGTTTACTATACCGCAGAAAAGGGTGATACACCGAGCGGAATCGCTTCGATGTATAACCTTTCTACAAGCGAGCTTGCGGCTATGAACCCCGGAATTCTTACAAATCTCCGCCCAGGAGATGAGGTTATGGTAAGTGTTGAAGAACCTTATCTTTCTGTAAATGTCGTTAAGCAGGAAACATATAACGAAGAAATTCCATATGAAACAATAAAGACAGAAACAGATACTCTTTATAAGGGTGATACGAGAACTGTTGTAAAGGGAATAAAGGGTGAAAGAAGAGTTGTTGCTGATGTTGTTTATCACAACGGCATAGAACTTTCGAGAGATGTTCTTGAAAGCGCTGTTCTTTCGGAACCGAAGGCGGCTGAAGTTCAGGTCGGAACAAAGCCTCTTGCGCCTATCACGGGTATAAAGATAAGCGGAACGGGTATTTACAGCTGGCCTGTTGCAGGCGGATATATCAGTTCTTATATGGGTGACGGACGTGGTCATAAGGGTATTGACATCGCGGCACCTTACGGAACAACAATCTTTGCCGCAGAAGAAGGAACTGTAATTCAGGTTCAGAAGATAAAATACGGATACGGATATAACTTCATCATTCAGCATAACGACGGAAGAAGAACAAGATATGCGCATTGTAGTGCTATCTATGTTTCGACGGGTCAGAAGGTTATCAAGGGAGAACCTGTTGCGGCTGTCGGAAGCACAGGTCAGTCAACGGGTAATCACCTCCACTTCGAAGTCATTGAAAACGGTGTGTTCAGAAATCCTCTGGACTTTGTTAAATAATCAGATAAAAGGAGGGACACATCGTCCCTCTTTTTTGTGCAAAAAACTTCGGAAAAATGTCATAAAAGGTCTTGACAAGGGAGAAAAGAAATAGTATAATGGTTAATGTAAAGTTTTGTGGCTTTACATATCCTTTGGAATTATGGGGGTGTTCTTGTTGGCTAAAGACCTTAACATAGCGCTTCTTCTTGACTTTTACGGTGAACTTCTTACCGAAAAGCAAAGGGATATGATAGAACTTTATTACGACGAGGATTTATCCCTCGGAGAGATTGCCGAAACGGCAAAGATAACAAGACAGGGTGTAAGAGATAGTATAAAACGTGGGGAACAACAACTTTTTGAATATGAAGAAAAGTTGGGGCTTGCTGCTAAGTTTCAGAAAATCTCTGAACTTCTTGAAAAGATAGACAATCTTGCAAACGATATAAATAAAGAAAGTACAACATATAATTATTCGAGAAATATTTCCATAAGGGCAGAAATGATTATGGAATGTGTTAAGGAAAGTAAGGATATAATCTGACTTTGATACGGAGGCGTTTGTATGGCTGGGTTTATGATAGTAAGTACTGAAAAGGTTGACGAAAGAAGAGAACATATTCCGATAGGCGTTGTAACAGGCCTTGGCTATGAAAACGCAGCATCATCGGTTTATGGCCCTAAAAACTTTATCAGATGGGCGACAGAAGAAGCACTCAAGGATATTGAAATCGCAGCACACGAATTAAAGGCTGATGCTGTTGTCGGCTTACGTTTCAACATTCAGGTCGGCGAAACTGTTACGGTTATCGCAAGCGGAACAGCCGTTAAACTCGGTGAAATTCCTTATACAGCACTTACACACGAAGATATTTACGGAGATTATTAATAGTTATTTAAGGAGAAAAAACAATGGCGTTTGAGGGACTTTCCGAAAAACTGAATACTGTCTTTAAACGTCTTAAAGGTAGAGGAAAACTTTCTGAGGCGGACGTCAAGGAGGCTATGCGTGAAGTAAGAATGGCGCTTCTTGAGGCTGACGTTTCATATAAGGTCGCGAAAGACTTTATTGCGAAGGTTTCTGAAAGGGCTGTCGGAGAAGAAGTTCTCGCAAGCCTTACTCCCGCACAGCAGGTTATAAAGATAGTTAATGAAGAACTCATCGCCCTTATGGGTAATGAAAATTCAAAGATAAATATCCCCGCTAAACCTCCCTGCATCATTATGATGTGTGGGCTTCAGGGTTCGGGTAAGACAACACACTCGGCTAAACTCGCAAAGCATTTCAAGGATGCAGGAAAAAGACCTCTCCTTGTAGGATGTGACGTTTATCGTCCCGCGGCTATCAATCAGTTACAGGTTGTCGGCGAAAAAGCGGGTGTAAAGGTTTTTGAAATGGGACAGATAAATCCTGTTACCATCGCAAAGGAAGCTGTTAAGCACGCAAAGGACCACGGTAACGATATAGTTATCCTCGATACTGCGGGCCGACTTCATATAGACGAGGCTCTGATGAACGAACTTAAAGAAATAAAGTCTGTTACCGAGCCTGATGAAATTATGCTTGTTGTTGACGCAATGACAGGTCAGGACGCAGTTAATGTTGCTAAATCTTTTGATGAAGCGCTTGGTATTGACAGTGTTCTTATGTCGAAACTTGACTCTGACACAAGAGGCGGTGCGGCATTATCTGTTCTTGCTGTTACAGGTAAACCTATAAAGTTTGTCGGAATGGGCGAAAAACTCGATGATTTCGAGCAGTTCCATCCACAGAGAATGGCATCGAGAATTCTCGGAATGGGCGACGTTTTAACTCTTATTGAAAGAGCGCAGACAGCCGTTGACGAGGACGACGCAAAGAAGCTTGCTGCAAGGCTTAAAGAAAACACTTTCGGTATGGATGACCTTTTAGACCAGATGCGTCAGATAAAGAAAATGGGTTCTTTAAAGCAGATTATCGGGATGCTTCCCGGTGTTGCAGGTAAGATAAATGAAGACGATATCGACGAAAGTCAGTTTGGTCGTCTTGAGGCTATGATTCTTTCGATGACAAAGGCAGAAAGAGAAAAGCCCTCGATTATAAATCCTTCAAGAAAGAGAAGAATTGCTGCTGGTAGCGGAACTACTGTTGCGGATGTAAATCGTCTTTTAAAGCAGTTTGAACAGATGCAGAAGATGATGAAGCAGATGGGCGTTATCGGTAAGAACGCAAAGGGCAAACGCAATAAACTCAGACTTCCGCCGGGATTTATGAATAATATGGGCGGAATGAAATTTTAGCTTATAATGCAAATATCGCATTAGATAGAGAGTAATATTTCCGGAGGTGAAAAACATGGCAGTAAAAATCAGACTCAGAAGAATGGGTGCTAAGAAAGCTCCTTTCTATCGTATCGTTGTTGCTGACAGCAGATATCCTCGTGATGGTAGATTCATTGAAGAAATCGGATACTACGATCCTACAAAGGAACCTTCTGTAATCAACGTTGATGAAGAAAAGGCTAAGAAGTGGATTGCTAATGGCGCTCAGCCCACAGACACAGTAAAGGGTATCCTCAAGACAAAGGGTGTTCTTTAATCCACAGGGCAAAGGGGAATAATCTACCGTCAGAACCGAGAGTTTTGACGGGGATTAAACACTCCTTAAAAAATCCAGAGAAAATACGACCGCATTACAGAATGGAGATTTAAAATGGAAGAACTTTTGACTACTATCGCTTGCGGCCTTGTAAATGATAAAACGGCCGTATCAGTTACCGTTGACGAGCCCGATGCCGAGGGCGTTATCGTATATCATCTTCATGTTGCACCCGACGATATGGGAAGGGTAATCGGCAAACAGGGAAGAATTGCAAAGGCAATCAGAACAGTTATGCGCGCAGGCGCAGGTATGGTCAACCAGAAAATAATGGTTGAAATTGACTAAGAAAACAAAACGCCCTCTGGGGCGTTTTTTGGTATATTCATTTTAAGGAGAGTTTTATGAAACAGTTTCTTGAAATCGGAAAAATCGTTGCGACAAGAGGGGTAAGAGGTGAGGTAAGGGTTCAGCCCTGGTCGGACAGCCCTGAATTTTTATGCGAATTCGATATGCTCTATCTTGACGAGGGTAAAAAGACGATAGAAATAGAACGCTCGTTTGTTCAGAAAAATGTTGTTGTTATGAAACTTAAAGGTATTGATACTGTTGAAAAAGCGCAGGAAATGAGAAACAGTATTCTTTATATGGACAGGGATGATGTTGAACTCCCCGAAGGAAGTTATTTCGTTCAGGACCTTATCGGTCTTTCGGTTATTGACGCTGATAACAACGAAAAAATCGGCGTTCTTTCTGATGTTACGGAAACGGGCGCTAATGATGTCTATCACATAAAGGCAGAGAAGAAGGAGTATCTTATTCCTGCTATTCCCGATGTTATAGAAAAGGTTGACATTGAAAAAGGTGAAATACTTATACACAAGATGAGAGGGCTTTTCGATGAGGATTGATATTGCAACGCTTTTTCCTGAAATGTGTGAAAGAGTTCTGGATGAAAGCATTATAGGAAGAGCAAGAAAAGCGGGTAAAATAACTGTAAACTGCCATAATATAAGGGAATGGTCGACAGATAAACATCGCAGGGTTGATGATACAACCTATGGCGGTGGAATGGGGATGCTTATGCAGGCAGAACCTATTTATCGCTGTTTTCTTGACATAACAAAGGATATGGCTGAAAAACCGCATACAATATATATGTCGCCTAAGGGTAAACTTTTTACTCAGCAGAAAGCAAAGGAATTTCTCACAAAAGAGAATATTTTTATAATCTGCGGACATTATGAGGGTGTTGACCAGAGAATTATCGATAAGATTGTTGATGAGGAAATCTCTGTCGGGGATTATGTTTTGACGGGCGGGGAACTTCCTGCTTTAATCGTCACAGACGCGGTTTCAAGGCTTTGCGAGGGCGTTTTATCGGCAAATGTATGCTTTGAGGATGAAAGCCATTATAACGGGCTTTTAGAATATCCGCAGTATACTAAACCTGAGGAATGGGAAGGGATGAAGGTTCCGCCTGTTCTTCTATCGGGACATCATAAGAACATAGACGACTGGAGAATGCAGAAATCCCTTGAAATTACGCAGAAAAACCGCCCTGATATGTATGAAAGATATATCCTTGAAAAAGAAAAAAAGGATTAATTTTTGTTGACTGTATTTTTTGTGCATAATGATAAAAAAATGCAGAAAAATTGCCGTTTGAGAATAAAAATGTAAGAAAATGGCATTTGAAATGTTAAAATTCATAAAATCGTTAAAAAAGTTATAGCAAAATGCACAAATGCCGACCGCAAAAGTTGATATCCATTTATCTAAAAGAAAGAAAAAAGCGGTCAACAGGCTTTTTGTGTGGAAAATGACATTGACGGAAATTTTCTTTGAGAGTATAATGTAGTTAAGACATTGGTCTATGGCAGATAAGATTTGATTAGGAGAGGTATAAACTATGTTTGTTAAAGATGTAATGGTTCAGAATCAGGTTGGTCTTCACGCTCGTCCCGCTACTTTCTTCATTCAGAAAGCAAATGAATTCAAGTCATCAATCTGGATAGAAAAGGAAGAAAGAAGAGTTAACGCAAAGAGCCTTCTCGGTATCCTTTCACTCGGTATCGTTGGCGGAACATCAATCAGAGTAATCGCTGATGGTGCAGACGAAGAAACAGCAGTTAACGAACTTGTTGAACTTGTTGAAAGCGGATTCAACGAAAACAAGTAATTTAAAGAGTAAGAAATCGTCCGATAACCTTATGGCTATCGGATATTTTTTATTTTTTCTTCTGTTCATAATTTATTAACAGAAAATTTCCTGCCATTTAATATATTACAAAAAAGTAACAAAACCGACTTTTGTTTGTGAGAAATAAACAAGGAAAATGGTGGTTTTTCTACAAAATTAATAAATTGTTAACACTTTTTGTCCTGAAATAATGTAGAATTTATAATGGTGACGCAGTGGTTTTGTAAGTATATTGCAAAAACTATGATTTTAAAGATGAAAGTTAAGTAAAAATGCCAAGAAACTATTGCAGAAGTCGAAAAAATTATGTATAATAATAAGGTAAGCGGCTTTTAAGCCAAACTTTAAACGACGAGGGAGATAAAAGTTATGTCTAACAGACTTTTTCAGGGACTTATTCATCAGATGAAGGACACAATCAACGGCGTTATCGGTGTTGTTGATGAAACAGCGACAATCATCGCCTGCAGTGACCTTACAAAAATCGGAACAACAAACGAATTCGTTTCGCTTGACCTCAGCGATTCTCACGATGTTTTCATCCGCGATGGTTTTACATATAAGCCTTTCGGAACACATATGAGATCTGACTATGCTGTTTTTGTTGAAGGAACAGACGAAAACGCGTCAAGATATGCTTCAATCATGGCTATCACTCTTTCAAGCATCAAGCAGTATTATGATGAAAAATACGACAGAAACAACTTCATCAAGAATGTCGTTCTCGACAATGTTCTTCCCGGAGATGTTGTTATCAAGGCAAGAGAACTTCATTTCAATGCTGACATCAGCAGAGTTGTTCTTCTTATAAGAATAGTATCTTCAAATGATGTTTCTGCTTATGACATCATTCAGAATCTTTTCCCCGACAAGAGCAAGGATTTTGTTTTCAATATAACAGAAAGCGATATTGTTCTTGTTAAGGAAGTCAAGAACAATGTTGAATCAAAGGATATAGAAAAACTCGCTCGTTCTATTTCAGATACACTTTCAAGCGAATTCTATACAAGAGTCAATGTTGGTATAGGAACATGCGTTCAGGGCGTCAAGGACCTTGCGCGTTCATTCAAGGAAGCACAGATTGCTCTTGAAGTAGGTAAGGTTTTTGATACAGACAAGGTAATCGTAAGCTATGATAACCTCGGTATCGCAAGACTTATCTATCATCTTCCCACAACGCTCTGTGAAACATTCCTTCACGAAGTTTTCAAGAGAGGTTCTATTGATTCACTCGACCATGAAACTCTCTTCACAATTCAGAGATTCTTTGAAAACAACCTCAATGTTTCTGAAACTTCAAGAAAGCTTTTCGTTCACAGAAACACACTTGTTTATCGTCTTGAAAAAATCAAGAAGCTTACAGGTCTTGACCTCAGGGAATTTGACCACGCTATTATCTTCAAGATAGCGCTTATGGTAAGAAAATATCTTTCGGCTAATCCGACAAAGTTTTAGTCGCCAAAAAATGAAAAAAGGGGTAGCATAGGGCGTCAGTTCCGCTGACAGCCCTTGTTGCCCTATAATTTGTTTTTGACACATTTTTCTTTTCGGAAGGAGAATCTACGGTGGTAGAATTTGAAAATGTTTCGGTTACTTATGAAAACGGCGTTGACGCGTTGAATAATGTTAGCCTTAAAATAAAAGACGGCGAATTTGCTTTCGTTGTCGGTGCATCGGGAGCGGGTAAAAGTACGCTCATTAAACTTATACTCAAAGAAGTTTCAGCGACATCGGGTAAAATCGTTGTCAATGGATTCAAACTCAACAAATTAAGACAGAGAAAAATTCCTTATCTTCGAAGAACAATAGGCGTTGTATTTCAGGATTTCAGACTTATCCCGAATATGACTGTTTATGACAACATCGCTTATGTTTTAAGAGTTATTGACGCTCCTCAGAAATACATCCGTTCGAGAGTTCCCAAGGTTATTGCGCTTGTAGGACTTCAGGACAAGATGAAATGCTATCCCAAAGAACTTTCAGGCGGTGAACAGCAGAGAGTTGCTCTCGCGAGAGCGCTTGTAAACGACCCTGCTATCATCATTGCGGACGAGCCTACGGGTAATATCGACCCCGAACTTTCTTTCCAGATTGTAAGGCTTTTAAAAGAAATCAACAACTGCGGAACTACCGTTCTTATGGTAACTCACGAGCAGGAACTTGTTGAATATTTCGGCGGAAGAACTATCGCTATGAAGAACGGCGAAGTGGTATTCGACCAGATACTCCCCGGAGAGAATGCGGAGGAGGAATATTATGCGAATTAGCAGTATGAAATACCTTGTAGGACAGGGTGTAAGAAATATATGGACAAACAGAATAATGTCGTTTGCATCATTCTGTGTTCTTACGGTTTCGCTTTTACTTGTCGGATTTTCTGTTCTTGCTACTATGAACATAAACCGATTTGTAAGCGGAATTGAAAACAGAAACGAAGTTATAATCTATCTCGATGATAACATTTCAGACGAGGCTATCGCTGAGATGGACACTATTTTAAAGCAGACAGAAAATGTTTCTTCGGTAGTTTTCTACTCAAAGGAACAGGCATGGGAAGATGAAAAGGCAAAGTATGACAATGCCGATGAAATATTCGCTTATTTCGAAGAAAGCCCTCTTCCTGACGCTTTCAGAATAAGAATTTCTGATGTTTCTGTTATGAAAAGAACAGTTACTGCCATAGACGCTAAGTTTGCGCCTGTCGGATACATAATAGACATTAAATCACCCGATGATTTTGCGTCTATCTTAACAAGTCTTAAATCAACTATTGCTATTATTTCAACCGCTATCATAGTGGCGCTTGCAATCGTTTCAATGGTTATCATATCAAACTCAACAAGGGCGAGTGTTTTTGCAAGAAGCAGAGAAATAAACATTATGAAATATGTCGGTGCGACAAACACATTCATAAGAATACCTTTCTTTGTTGAGGGTATGCTTACAGGTGCTGTTGCGGGGCTTGTTTCATCACTTGCGACATGGCTTGTATATGAAAATGTTATAGAAATCTTTCAGCAGGAAGGCGATTTATGGAAAGCCCTCGGAATGGGAGAATTCATCCCTTACAGCACAATATGGCTTCAGGTTTCTCTCGCATATATCGTTATAGGAATTTTATTCGGTGCGATAGGAACAGCGGCAAGTACAAGAAAGCATCTTAAAGTTTAGGAGGAAAAGATGAATATAAGAAGAAATCTTAAAAAACTCCTTGCAACGATACTCTGTGCTACTGTAAGTATCAGTTTTTACACATATAAGTTTGATGAACCTGTTGATGTTGAGGCGAAGACTTTATCTGAACTTCAGCAGGAACAGAAGGCTATTCAGAATAAGCTTGCGACAGTAAACAGTAATATTGCTGCCTCAAAGAATAATATCAAGAAGGAAAAGGAATATCAGGCGGCTATTTCAGAGAAAATAGAACTTACTGAGGAAAATATTCTTATCATCACAGAACAGATAAACGAACTTTCGACTACAATAGCGGGTCTTGAAACAGATATTGAAAATCAGGAAAAGGATATCGAAAACAAGATAGACCTTTTTAAAACAAGACTTCGTTCGATGTATATGTCGGGCGGTAACAACTATGCTTCTGTTCTTGCGGGGTCAACGGATTTTTATGACCTTTTAACAAGAATGGAACTTGTTGAAAGAGTAGCCGAACACGACGACAAGATGATAGACGACCTTAACGAAATGCTTGATAATCTTGAAGCTACAAAGGCTGAAGTTGAGGAAAAGAAGGCAGAAGCTGAGGGTGTCAAGGCGGAGCTTGAGGTTCAGAAGGAAGAACTCAACGGTGCTTATGAACAGAGTGCCTCACAGCAGCAGAAACTTGAAAAACAATATCAGGAATATCTTAAAAACAAAGAGGCACTTGATAAGGAGGCCGAAGAAGCCGAAGCTGCAATCAGAGCGGAAATCGCGCGACTTGCAACTATGGGCGGAAACTTCAACGGTCAGTTCTTATGGCCTGTTCCCGGATACACATATATCTCATCCTATTACGGAAGCCGTTGGGGAACATTCCATAAGGGCATTGACATAGCAGGCGGAAGTATCGCAGGAAAACCTGCTGTTGCGGCTGCATCGGGAAGAGTTATCGTTGCATCACAGACATGTTCGCATAACTATGCTAAATGGAGTTCATGCGGATGCGGCGGCGGATACGGAAACTATGTAATGATTGACCACGGAAACGGATATGTAACCCTTTACGGACATTTCAAGTCGGTTGCTGTTCAGGCAGGACAGAATGTCGCTATGGGTGAAACGATAGGATACATAGGAACAACGGGTTATTCAACGGGGTACCATCTTCATTTTGAAATAAGAAAAAATGGTTCTCATACAGACCCTATGCAGTATCTCAAGTAAAATTTCGGAGGAAGAGATGAACAGAAAAGTATCTTTAGGGGTAACGATAAGTCTTATCGCGGTCGCGGTTGCGATTACTGCAATACTTACCATGACCTTTTCACAGAACCTTTTCAATTCGCTTTTAAGCACAACGGGAACATCACGAACAGAACTCAGTGAAATCGAATCGTATGTTCAGGCGAATTACTATAAATCTGTCGACGGACTCGATACACAGCCCTATCTTTCGGCTGCTTATATCGAATCGATAGGTGATAAATATGCGGTTTATTATACTGCGGAAAAATATGCCGAAAAACAACTTAAAGAATCGGGATATACAACGGGTATCGGAATAGATTATACAGAAGACGAAAGCGGCTATATAAGAATTACCGCTATCGATGAAGAATCTGATGCTTATATGGCAGGGTCGCTTACCGTCGGGGATATAATCGTTAAGATAGATGATACCGATGTTTTGGCGGCAGGATATGAAAACGCATCAGGGCTTTTAACAGGCGCGGAAGGCGAATCCGTAAGAATTACAATAAGAAGAGAGGGCGTTGACACCGAACTTCAGTTTGTAAAGAAAAAGTCGGAAGTAAAGAGTGTAAGTCATAAAATGCTTTCGGGATATATAGGATATATAAAGATTTCGGAATTCAATATGACAACATCGGGTCAGGTAAGAGACGCTGTTGAAAGACTTATAGCGGATGGTGCAAATCAGATTATATTTGATGTGAGAAACTGTTCTGACGGAATTATTGAAGCCGCTGAAGAATCGCTCAACTATATTCTTCCTCAGGGAAGCTGGGCAACGGCAACATTCAAGGACGGTCACACTCAGGTTATTGCTAAAACGGACGACACATATTCACAGGATGTTCCGATGGCGGTTATCGTAAACGAAAATACCTCTTATGCGGCAGAACTTTTCGCCGTTGTTATGAGGGATTCGGGCAAGGCTTCGCTTGTAGGAACAAATACCGCGGGAGTAGGCGTTATAAAGCATACTCAGCAGATGTCAACAGGTTCTGCGGTAACGATAACGGTTGCTACCTATGAAACAAAGAAAACTCCTTGTTTTGACGGAGTAGGGCTTAAACCGAGCTTTGAAGTCAAACTTTCGAAGGAAGAACAGGAATCACTCGCTTTTCTTGATGAAAACAGTGACCCTCAACTTAAAAAAGCGATAGATATAGTTGATACAACGCTTTAACTTGTTGACAAACATCCATAATATGATGTATAATTAAATTTGGTGTTTTATAACTATGTAAGGAGAAATGATTATGGCAAAAGCAGTTAAGATTACAAGAGAAGTTCTTGAAGAACTCAAACAGAAACTCGACTTCCTCAAAACCGTCAAATCTACTGAAATTGAACAGAAGCTCAAGGAAGCAAGAGGACACGGAGACTTATCGGAAAACTCTGAATACGATGAAGCAAAGAACGAACAGGGTAAACTTGCCGCTGAAATCGCTGAACTCGAAGCAAGTATTGCCAATGCGGTTATCGTTGAGTCAACAAACACTTCTTCATCAGAAGTAGGTATAGGTTCTAAAATCAGACTTCTCGATATAGAACTCGGTGAAGAAGAAATCATCAAGATAGTAGGCTATGCTGAAGCAAACTTTGAAGAAGGCAAAATTTCTGACGAATCACCCATCGGTATGGCTGTTATGGGCAAAAAAGCCGGGGATGTTGTTGAAGTTCAGACTCCCGAAGGCGTTGTTGAAATGAAAATTGTTGAGATTATAAAAAAGTAAAGGAAGATTAAATTGGCAGAAAATCAGAACGTAGAAAACGTAGAACTCACAGAGCAGGACCTTACAGAACAGCACAGAATAAGACTTGAAAAACTCGCTGAACTTAAAGCAAATGGAAAGAATCCTTTTGAAATCACAAAGTATGATGTGAATGCAAAATCAGAAGATATAAAGGCTGATTTTGAAAACCTTGAAGGAAAGACCGTTTCTATCGCGGGAAGAATGATGAACCGCAGAATTATGGGTAAGGCAAGCTTTATCAACATAAGAGACGATATAGGCAACATTCAGGCTTATGTAAGAAGAGATGATATAGGCGAAGAACTTTATGCCGACTTTAAAAAGTGGGACCTTGGCGACATTATAGGAATCGAAGGCTTTGTTTTCAAGACAAAGACAGGCGAAATTTCTATCCACGCTGAAAAGATTGTTCTTCTTGCTAAATCACTTCATCCGATACCAAACGAATACGCAGGTTTCAAGGATATGGAAATGCGTTATCGTCAGAGATATGTTGACCTTCTCGTTAATCCCAATGTAAGAGATACATTCGTTAAGAGAAGTCGTATTTTACGAGAAATCAGAGATTATCTCGATAATCTCGGATATCTTGAAGTTGATACACCTGTTCTTCATACACTTGAAACAGGCGCTGCTGCGAGACCTTTTATCACTCACCACAATACACTCGACATCGATATGTTCCTTCGTATTGAAACAGAACTTTATCTCAAGAGACTTATTGTAGGCGGTTTCCCTAAGGTTTATGAAGTAGGAAGAATCTTCAGAAACGAAGGTATGGATACATCACATAACCCTGAATTCACTTCTATTGAAATGTATCAGGTTTATACAGACTATTTCGGAATGATGGACCTTATCGAAGATATGTATCGCACAATCGCAAGAAATGTCTGCGGAACAGATGTTATCGAATATCAGGGTGTCAAGATTGATATGGGCTCGCCCTGGGAAAGACTTACTATGGTTGAAGCAGTAAAGAAATATGCCGATGTTGACTATAACGACTGGGCTGACGATGCTGCTGCAAGAGCTTGCGCTAAGGAAAAGCACGTTGAAGTTCCTGAGGGGGATAAGGCTACAAAGGGGCATGTTCTTATCGCATTCTTTGATGAATTCGTTGAAAAGAACCTCATTCAGCCTACTATCATCTATGATTACCCTGTTGAAAATTCTCCTCTTACAAAGAGAAAACCTTCTAACCCTGCATTTACAGAACGTTTTGAATACTTTATCTATGCAAGAGAAATGGGTAACTCATATTCAGAGCTCAACGACCCCATAGATCAGAGAGAAAGATTTGTTAAGCAGGTTGAAGAAAGAAGAGCACAGGGCGGTCTTAACGCACAGGTTGATGAAGACTTCCTCAATGCACTTGAATATGGTATGGCGCCAACAGGTGGTCTCGGCTTTGGTCTTGACAGACTTGTTATGCTTCTTACAGACAGTGCTTCTATAAGAGATGTTCTTCTCTTCCCGACAATGAAGCCTATTGCAGAATAATTATCTATAACTTAAAAGGGGTATCGGTTGTTAACGGATGCCCCTCTGTTTTTACAGGAGGAAAAGAGAAAAATGTCCGACGAAAAAAAGAATCTCTTTGACAAAATCAAAGAGATAAATGCCGCCGAAAGAGAAGCGGAAGCCGAGAGAGAAAGAATCGAGGCTGAAGAAAGAGCGGCAAGGGAAAAAGAGGCGAGAGAAGCCTATCAGGAAAAGCTCCGCAGAGAGAGAATAGAGCTTATGAAGGCGAAACAATCGGGCGTGGATGAAGAGGAAGAAGAAGCCCCGAAAGAAAAAGAGCCCGAGAGAAAACTTACCTTTAAAGAAAAGATAGTGAATTTCGTTTATTTTTATAAGTGGCACGTTATTGTTACTGCGGGGGTCGTCGCACTTGTGGGTTTTCTCATTCACGATTATGTTACAACGCCCAAGGGTGACAGCAGTATGATGTTTACTATCTATGACTGCAAGATAGAAAACTATGCGGGCGAGGTTGAGGAACTTTTCAATTCCTATACTCCCGATGTCAACGGCGACGGAACAAACTATTTTGAAATAGTGTGGATGGGTATTCCATTTGAACTTGACGGAATAAACTATGAACAGGCACAGTCGGGTTCTGTTCAGATGATGGCGAGATTTGACTCACCCGAATCAATGCTTATTATCGCGGATAGTCAGGTTGCTGAAAACTATGGTCTTGAAGGGTCGCTTGTCGATTTAAGAGAAAAATATTCCGAATATGAAAATATTGATGCTTGCGGATTTTATCTTAAAGGAACAAATTTCTGCAAACTTGTAGGAATGGATGATGACGAAATTCCCGATGACGCTTTTATAGGGCTTCGCAAGGTAAAGAAAGGTCAGCACTATACCGCTGAAATGGAAGAAAACTATAAGGTTTCGGAAGAAATACTGGATAAGCTTATAAAGGATTGTATGGGCGAATAATAAAAAGGGTATCATAATGATACCCTTTTAGTTTTGTAGATAAAAAGAGCAGTATCTTTAAGATACTGCTCTTGATTTTTCAGCTTAGGGCTGGCACTGTGAACAAGGAGCACAACCATATTTGATTGCTTCTTCTCTTGATTCGAACTTGTAGATCATCTTTCCGTACTTTTCATCGTAAGCGAGAGGACAAGTGTTTCTATGGAATACCTTGAGGTTTCTTGAAATGTAAGGTGAAGAGAACATCTGGCTGGGATCTACTGTAGGCTTTGTTGTTGTTTTCTGTGTGTAAACAGGAGCAACATAACCCCATACACCCTTCTTGGCTGTTTTTGCTTCTTCTTCAACTCTCTTGAACTCTTCGTTGAACTTAACGTTGTCTTCTTCATCAAGGTTTGCCTTTGCATAACCCATAACGATGAGTTCGTCGTTGAATAATGTCTTTCCGTCGTTTGTCCATACATAAGCGAGAATGTTGTGATCATCATCTGTAAGCTTCTGGTCAAATTCAAGATTGATATTCTTTGAAGTAAGAGCATTCTTTGTATATTCGAGAGATTCCTTAGCGTAGTATTCGTTATCAACAGGAGCCTTTACACCGATAAGCTTTACAGTTGCCTGTGAGTTATCCTTGAGGAGAACCTTGAGTGTATCGGGTGTGATTACTTCGAGGACTGTTGCCTTTGTTATGTTGTTTACAGAAAGGATAGGTGTTGTTTCTGCTTTTGGTTCTGTTGTCTTTTCGGGAGTTTCTGTAGTTGTTGTTGCTTCTGTAACAACTGTTGTGTCAACAGGAGCATCGGGTGTGTCTTTTCCCTTTCCTGCAAAAATAATGAAAAGTAAACCGATGAGGAGAACTGCAATAATTCCGATTACGATAAAGAGAACCTTGTTATCTGAGCCCATTTTTTCTTTTGATGCAGGCTTTGACTCTGCCTTATCAGCAGGCTTGGGAGCGGGAGCTGTGGGTTTTGTATTGTTTATCGGAGCGAGGTTTGAAGCAGAAGGGTTAGAAGCTGTTTTTCCTGCTGCGGCACCTGCGATAGCAATATCAGCCATAGCAGCTTCGAATGTTGAAATATCGTGTCCTGCTTTGCGTTCTTCTTCCATAAACTTATTGAAGTTTGTCTGCGCTACGTCAGAGAAAGGTTTGCCTTTTCTCTTCATATCGATAAGACGGCAGATTTTGAGGCGACGTGATTCATCGGGAGTAAGGTTATCCTGTTCTTCTTTTTTAGCGAGAAGAGCAAATTCTTCGTCGAATGACATTCCGCCTACTGCCTGTGCTACGTTTGCGTCAACATCAACAAGAGTGGGTTTCTTTGTTTCGATGCTTTCGAGATTGCTCTGATTCTGAGGCTTCTGAACTGCGGGTTCGACCTTTTTGTTTCCGTTCATCATAGCATCAGGAATTTTTATTTCTTCAATGCCCTTTTTGACTTCATCTTTCTTCACTTCATCTGCTTTCGGAGCAGGTGCGGGAGCGGGTTTGTTATTGTTATTATTCTTGCTGTTATTATTGTTGTTTCCGCCCTTGTTCTTGTTTTTGTTTTTGTTGTTATTATTGTTTTGTTGTTATTGTTGTTTCCGCCCTTATTCTGATTTTCGGGAGCCTTTTCTTCTTTCTTTTCCTGAGGCTTTTCTTCTGCCTTGGGTTCTGTTTTTTCAGGCTCTTCCTTTTTCACATCTTCGGGGGGAGTAAGCATAATTTCTGTTATTTTGTTTTTCGCATTTTCACCGCCCTGAGGTTTTACAGGAGCGGGTGCGGGAGGAGCAGGATTAGCAGCAGCTTCTTTAGCTTTCTGACGTTCTAATTTTTCCTGTTCCATAAGAGACTTGATGTCTTTGGTGTTGAGTTCTTCAAAAGCAGCCTCTGTTGCATCCTTTGCACCATTTGTGTTGAGAGAGATAGGTGCCATTTCGAATGAATCAGCCGAAGGCTTGTTTTCCTGTGGAGTTTCTTCTTTCTTTGAAACCGGTGTGAGTGTGAGTTCGTCCATAGTTTCCTCCTGAGAAAAGTATTTTGGGTAAATAAATTAACTTTCAGTTTGTCAAAATAATTATACTATAATGTTAAAAAATAAGCAATAGAAACACTTTAAAAAATAAATTTTCTCGTTTAACGTCAGTATTAACAGAAAATAGTTTGGAAAATTGTAAGATTTGCACAATATATTTTTGCCGTTTATTGTAAAAACAGAGTTTAAAAATACCTTGCAGAGATTGGCAAAGTGTG
>JAGAJQ010000151.1 GCA_017828955.1 Oscillospiraceae bacterium | reverse complement strand
TGTAAGCTCTGGATTGACATCAAATATGCCTATAAGTTTACAACCTCTTGCATCAAAGTTCATATGTGTTGCAATAGCTCTTCCGAGGTTTCCGGCACCAATAAGTATTGTTTTATACCCCTTGTCAACGCCGAGAATTTTTCCGATTTCAGCGTGGAGTTCGGATACATTATAACCATAGCCTTGTTGACCGAATCCACCGAAACAGTTGAAATCCTGTCTGATCTGAGAGGCGGTAAAACCCATTTTTTCAGAAAGCTCTCTTGATGAAATTCTTGTAACTCCGTTATTCATAAGTTCCTGAAGAAATCTGTAATATCTCGGTAATCTTTTGATTACAGATGTAGAAACTGTACTTCCCATTTTTATAGATGCCTCCTGACAAAGTTGTTATATCATTTCAACAAGTCTCTTATTTATTTCAAGAAGGAATGTTTCTGTATCAACTGTCTGCTTGTTTTCTATTGAAGAAAGTGCAGCAAGGTCGCCTGTCATTACACCATCTTCGATTGTTTTGATTGTTGCTTTTTCGAGTTTGTCAGCAAATTCACAGAGGTCAGGAGTATTGTCAAGTTCTCCTCTTTTTCTGAGAGCACCTGTCCATGCAAAGAGCGTAGCAACAGAGTTTGTTGATGTCTTTTCGCCTTTGAGATGTTTGTAGTAATGACGCTGAACTGTTCCGTGAGCAGCTTCATATTCATAAACTCCGTCGGGTGAAACAAGAACAGATGTCATCATAGCAAGACTTCCGTAAGCAGTAGCAACCATGTCTGACATTACATCGCCGTCATAGTTTTTGCAAGCCCAGATATATCCACCGTTTGAACGAACAACTCTCGCAACAGCGTCATCGATGAGTGTATAGAAATATTCGATACCGGCTTTTTCGAACTTTTCTTTATATTCGTTTTCATAGATTTCAGCAAAGATATCTTTGAAACGATGATCGTATTTCTTTGAAATTGTATCCTTTGATGCAAACCAGATATCCTGCTTTGTATCAAGAGCAAAGTTGAAGCAGCATCTTGCGAATGATGCTATCGATTTGTCAATATTGTGAAGCCCCTGAATAATTCCGTCTGAATCAGAGAACTGATGAATAAGCTGACGTGTTTCGTTGCCATCTTTATCTGTAACGATAAGTTCTGCCTTAGAACCTGCAGGAACAACCATTTCGCTGTTCTTGTAAACATCTCCGTAAGCGTGACGGGCAATAGTGATAGGTTTTGTCCAAGTAGGAATGTAAGGAGTAATGCCCTTTACGATGATAGGAGTTCTGAATACAGTTCCGTCAAGGATAGCACGGATTGTTCCGTTAGGAGATTTCCACATTTCCTTGAGGTTATATTCCTTAACTCTGTCAGCGTTAGGTGTAATTGTAGCACACTTTACAGCAACGCCATACTTTTTTGTAGCTTCAGCACTATCAAATGTAACCTGGTCATTTGTTTCGTTACGATATTCAAGACCAAGGTCATAGTATTCTGTTTTAAGGTCAATATAAGGAGTGAGAAGAATATCTTTAATCATCTTCCAGATGATTCGTGTCATTTCGTCTCCGTCCATTTCGACGAGAGGTGTCACCATTTTAATTTTATCAGCCATTTTATTTGCCTCCTAAATATAAAATTTAATAATTCCTATAATTAAAAGATGCAGGGGATAGAATATGTAGAAAAACCACTTGTGAAAAGGATTTTTGCTTCCTTTTTTTCCGTTGTAAAAATGCAGTATAATTGGCGGGAATAAAAGTCCTAATTGCCAGAAATTACGCCATAAAGGTAAACCGCTTAAAATATTTGTTGTTGTAACGATTGTCATCGAAACGATCGTTATGCAGTAGTATGAAATCCATTTTCTTTTATTATCATTTCTGTAAATTCCAAAGAAAAGTATCCATAAAACTGAAAAACACATCCAATCGCCTGAAAGTGAAATGAAACACAATGAAATAACGAGCAATATTCTGAAAGGCCTTTCGATGATTTCTATTTTCCATAAGGCAAGAGCTATAAGTCCCAGCATAAGTGTGAACATAACATTGAACGATGGAATTAACAGTTCTGGATTTATCCATAACTTTCCGTCGATCATCATAACAGGAGGAGAAGTCAGTTTTTCTGCAATTACAAAAGGTATCTGAGAAATGATTGCGAAAATTCCTATGCGGACTATGTATTTCTTTACATTTCTTGTGTAGAAATATCCTTCTGCTATAAAATAACACATCATCGGTGCAGTAAATCTGCCTATGAAATGCATTATCTGTCCCGATACTGATAAAAGAGGAACAAATGCCCACGCTATATGGTCAATAAGCATTGCGATTATTGCAATATATTTTAAAGCGTTGGAATTAAGTGGTTTTTTCATAAAATTTAGTTCTTGAGGCTTTCTCGTGTATAGTCAAGAAGACCGCCTGCAAGAATAATATCCTTTGTTCTTCCTGTGAGTTCACAGAGAACAGGGATTTCAATATTCTTTGTCTTGTTAACGACAGTAAGAGTTGTCTTGCCGGCAACAACGTCAGCCTTGACATTCTTTATTTCGAGCTTATCGCCTTCATTGATGTTGTCATAATCGTTTTCGTTAACGAATGTAAGGGGAAGAATACCTGCATTTATAAGGTTTGCACGATGAATTCTTGCAAATGACTTAACAAGAACGGCCTTTACACCAAGATAGAGAGGAGCAAGCGCTGCGTGTTCTCTTGAAGATCCCTGGCCGTAGTTTGAACCGCCGACAATAATGCTCTGTCCGAGTTCTTTTGCTCTCTTGGGGAAATCCTTATCGCATACTGTGAAGCAATGTTCAGAGATAGCAGGAATATTTGAACGAAGAGGAAGGATTTTAGCACCGGCAGGCATAATATGGTCTGTTGTGATGTTATCGCCAACCTTGAGAGAACAAGGAACATCTATTGTTTCAGAAAGAGGAGATGTCTGTGGGAAAGGCTTTATGTTAGGTCCACGGAGAATTTCAACCTTGTCCATATCCTTTTCATCAACAGGAGGTTCAACCATATTATCGTTGATGAGGAATGTTTCGGGAAGTTTAAATTCGGGCATATCGCCGATTGTTCTTGGATCTGTAAATACACCTGTAAGAGCAGAAATAGCTGCAGTTTCGGGAGAAACAAGATAAATCTGACCATCCTTTGTGCCTGAACGACCTTCAAAGTTTCTGTTGAATGTTCTGAGTGAGATACCCTTTGAGTTAGGTGACTGTCCCATACCAATACAAGGACCGCAAGCGGATTCAAGGATTCTTGCACCTGCTGCAATAAGATCAGCGAGGGCACCATTTTCGGCGAGCATTGTAAGTACCTGCTTTGAACCGGGAGCGATTGAAAGAGATACATCAGGATGAACTGTCTTACCCTTGAGAATGTGCGCAACCTTGAGCATATCAAGAAGTGATGAGTTTGTGCAAGAACCGATACATACCTGATCAATCTTCATTCCGCTGAGTTCTTCAGCAGTCTTTATATTATCAGGAGAATGAGGGCAAGCAGCAAGAGGAACAAGCTTTGAAAGATCAATTTCAATAACTTCATCATAAATTGCATCAGCATCTGCTGAAAGTTCTGTCCATACTTCTTCACGCTTCTGTGCTTTGAGGAATTCTCTTGTGATTTCATCAGAAGGGAATATTGAAGTTGTAGCGCCAAGTTCAGCACCCATATTTGTTATAGTTGCTCTTTCGGGAACAGAGAGTGATTTAACACCTTCGCCACAATATTCAATTACCTTTCCTACGCCACCCTTGACAGAGAGGATACGGAGTACTTCGAGAATAACATCCTTAGCAGCAACCCAGGGAGAGAGTTTTCCTTTAAGTTCAACCTTAACAACCTTAGGGCAAGTGATATAGTATGTTCCGCCACCCATAGCGACAGCAACGTCAAGTCCACCTGCGCCGATAGCGATCATACCGATACCGCCGCCTGTAGGAGTATGGCTATCTGAACCGATAAGAGTTTTTCCAGGAATACCGAATCTTTCAAGATGAACCTGATGACAGATACCGTTTCCGGGACGTGAGAAATAAATTCCGTGCTTTTTAGCAACAGAACTGATAAATCTGTGGTCGTCAGCGTTTTCGAAACCTGACTGAAGTGTGTTGTGGTCGATATAAGCAACAGAACGTTCTGTCTTTACTCTGGGGACGCCCATAGCTTCAAATTCAAGATAAGCCATCGTTCCTGTTGCGTCCTGAGTAAGTGTCTGGTCGATTCTGATTCCGATTTCCTGACCTTTTACAAATTCACCTTCAACAAGGTGAGCTTTGAGTATTTTTTCTGTAAGTGTAAGTCCCATATTGTCCTTTCCTCTCTTAAAACATAATTATAAATATAATTATAATATATTTTGACTTTATTGTCAATGTTTTAACGAGTACAATATGATACTTTGAAAATAGAAAAAATTGTTGATTTTTCGGGAAAATATATTGAAGATATAGAATTACATAAAGATTGAGAAAAATTTCATAAACGAATAGTATGCTTTTTTCATATGACTTCTTTTTTTTATGTCTTTTTCAGTGATTTCAATGCTTTCGGATAAAGTTTTTATAAAATCGGCTTTTATTTTTTTTACAGAATTTGTTTTGTACAGAAAAACAAGATTTTCAAATAGATAATAAAAACTTCTGTAATCAAAATTTGCAGTGCCTATAATAGCGGATTTATCATCAGAAATTATTGATTTTGCATGTATAAATCCGTATCTGTATTCGTATATTTTAACGCCTGATTTTACGAGCAAATCATAATTCGATTTTGTAACGGCATTTACATACCATTTATCTGGAATGTGCGGAGTTATTATTCTTACATCAATTCCGCTTTTTGATGCGAGTTTAATGGCTGATAATGTTTCACTGTCAGGGATAAGATAAGGGCTCGTTATATAAACATATTTTTTTGCTGATAAAATCATATTGAGATACACATTTTTTACGGTATTTTCCTTTCTCGAAGGATCAGCTCCGAATGGAATTATCAGCCCATCGTTTTCGGAATGATAATTGCAGAGGTATTTATCAAAGTTTTCTTCGTTTTTTCCGACACTGTATCCCCATATTTTAAGAAACATAACTGTCATTTCATTAACCGCTTTTCCTTCTATAAATATTCCGTAATCTTTCCATATACCAAAGCGTTCTTTTTCGTTTGAATATTCATCTGCAATGTTTATCCCGCCTGTATATGCATATTTTCCGTCAATAACTGCTATTTTTCTATGGTCTCTACAATTTATTGAAATATCGGGATATGGTGTAAGTGGATTGAATTTCGCTGATTCTATACCATATTTTTTTAGCTTTTTTCTGAATCCGTATGGAAGAAGATTTATTGTTCCGATATCATCATAAAGTATTCTTATCTCAACTCCGTTTTTAGCTTTGTTTTTAAGTATATCAAATATTCTGTTCCATACATTTCCTTTATTTATGATAAAATACTCAAGAAATATAAAATTTTCGGCTTTTTTTAAGGTTTCTTCAAGACTTTCAAAAAAACATTTTCCCATAGGGAAGAATTTACTTGTCGTTCCGTTATAAACGCTGTGTTCCGTTGTTGAAACGATATAATTAATCTGCTTTTTTACATTTTCATCATTTATTTGATTTAAAAGCGAAATATCTTTTGGAACAGCTATTGTTTCATCTATACTTTTCAAGAGTTCTCTTTTCTTATCGGAAATTTTCTTTTTTCTTATTATGATATAAATTATCCAGGAAAATATCGGAACAGATATAAGAAAGAAGATCCATATTGCTTTAAAATCGGATTGCAGATCTCCGATTTCTGTTTTAAACGCGAAAAAAATGCTCAGAAATGTCATAATTCCGTATATATACGGCGAATATCTGCTTATGTGATAGAACATCATAAAATATGCTACAATCT
>JAGAJQ010000150.1 GCA_017828955.1 Oscillospiraceae bacterium | reverse complement strand
TATCACCTCAATAAAATTTTTAACACAAATAAAAAAGCCTGCCCCGTTTCAACAAACAGGACAAGGCTATACTGCACTTGTTTATAAACCACCCGATTGTTAAAGAAGCTATCACTTCCCCGACTATAACGCAGTCATACGTTTTCCCCTACTCGCTTTTGCTTTAAGGAAAACCACTCGGGAGTGAAATTCATATTCCGCGGTGCGAAAAGCTCACAGCAAATGCTTTTCTCTCTGAAACTGCGCCGTTATCGGAAGACTACTGTACTCCGTCTTTGTGTTTACTTTTACATTATATATAATTTTTTCGAGATTTGCAAGTCTTTTTCTTGAAATCTCTCGAAAAATATGCTAAAATATCACAGATAAAGGCAGGAATGTTTTTATATATTTTTCACAAACCAAAGGAGAACCCGATAAAATGGACACTTATGCAGAACAGCTTGTAATCAAGGAAAACACAACTCTTGACACTTTAAAAAGAGTTCTTATAATCGCTGGAGGATTTATTCTCGCAGCAGCACTTTTCATATTCTTTTCGGTAATGGGGCTTTTGCCCGTAGGCGTTATTCTCGCTCTCGGAATAGCGGTAGGCGCTTATTTTCTTATTCTCAATCTCGGTGTTGAATATGAATATATAATAACCGAAGGTGAACTCGACGTTGACAAAATCGTTGCTAAAAGAACAAGAAGCAGACTTCTCACGATAAAGGTCGAAAAGTTTACAGAATACGGCATTATAACAGAAGCAAAGGAAAAAGACGGACTCACTGTTTTTATGGTAAACGGAAGAGGTTATAGCGATTATTATGCTGATTTCACCCATAAGACACACGGAGAATGCAGACTTATCTTCTCTCCCGATGAAAGAATTCAGTCTCTGATAGAACCTTATCTCACAATAAACAAAGAATAATAAAGGGGATTTTTTTATGTATCTTCTCACTCCGCAGAAAATGAAAGAACTCGAAACATTATCGGATAAAAGCGGTGTTTCTTATGCCGAACTTATGCAGAATGCGGGCGAAAAACTCGCTGAAGTCATCTATTCTTTACCTATAAACCACTCCTACGGAATTGTTTTCTTCTGCGGAAGCGGAAACAACGGCGGAGACGGATTTGTTGCAGCCAAACTGCTTTCTATGGGCGGATATCCCGTTACCGTTGTTCTTATGTGCGGAGAACCTGAAACAGAACTTTCGATGAGGGCTTATCTCGAACTCGGAGAAAGTGACGCTGAGGTTTTAAACCTTTATGACAACAACGAAAAAATCTTCTCAAAGCTTTCTTCATCGGCGCTTATCGTTGATGCTGTTTTCGGAACAGGTTTCCACGGAGAATTACCTCCTCAGGTTAAGGCTTGTTTTTCATTCGCGGCAAGGTCTGCGGCTAAAAAGCTCGCTGTTGATGTTGTGAGCGGCGGAAACTGCATAGACGGAAAAATATCCGAAGGCACACTTAAATGCGATTATACAGTTACATTCGCTTATGAAAAGGTCGGAATGAGAATGAAACCTCTTTCTGATTATCTCGGTGAAATAACTGTTGCTGATATAGGGATAGAAAAATCGCTTATAAAAAAAGTTGTTCCTATTATAAAAACAGAAGATGATTTCATAGAAAAAGTAATCCCCGAAAGAAGCCCATATTCAAACAAGGGCGACTACGGAAAACTTGTAAACATCGCAGGTTCAAAGCGTATGCCGGGGGCGGCGGCACTTTCTACTATGTCGGCACTCAGAACAGGCGCAGGTCTTGTTACACTTGCTGCACCACGAACTGTATGTGAAAGTCTTTCGGGAAATATATATGAATGCACATATCTTCCCTTAAAAGAAACAACCGCGGGAACAATATCGCAGACAAACGAAAAAGAAATTCTTTCTCTTTGTGAAAACGCAACTGCCGTTTCGATAGGTTGCGGAATG
>JAGAJQ010000149.1 GCA_017828955.1 Oscillospiraceae bacterium | reverse complement strand
TAAATTCTATGACAGTTGTGCTGAATACAACATCGAGATCATAGAAGACCTTAACATCGACAGCAACGATCTGAAATTCACATCAGAAGGTTCTCAGGAAGAATTTGACCTTAATTTCTCTGCTGATGACGTTGCTATTGATGACCCTGTAAAGATTTATCTTAAAGAAATCGGACGAGTTCCCCTTCTTACTCCCGAAGAAGAAATCGAACTTGCTGACCGTATGGCAAAGGGCGACCCTTATGCAAGAAAGCGTCTTTCTGAAGCAAACCTCCGTCTTGTTGTTTCTATTGCGAAAAAATACGTAGGACGTGGAATGCAGTTTTTAGACCTTATCCAGGAAGGTAATCTGGGGCTTATCAAGGCTGTTGAAAAGTTCGACCATACCAAAGGCTTCAAATTCTCGACATATGCAACCTGGTGGATAAGACAAGCTATCACAAGAGCTATCGCAGACCAGGCAAGAACTATCCGTATTCCTGTTCATATGGTTGAAACAATAACAAAGGTAAAGAAAGTTTCAAGTCAGCTTCTTCATCAGAACGGACATGATCCTTCCCCCGATGAAATCGCGAAGGAACTTGATATGCCTGTTGAAAGAGTAAGAGAAATTATGAGAATAGCTCAGGATCCCGTTTCTCTTGAAACTCCCATAGGCGAAGAAGAAGACAGCCATCTCGGAGATTTCATTCCCGATGACGATGCTCCCGCTCCTGCTGAAGCAGCATCACTTATCCTTCTTAAAGAACATCTCGGTGAAGTTCTCTCTACTCTCACAGAAAGAGAAGAAAAGGTTTTAAGACTTCGTTTTGGTCTTGAAGACGGACGTTCGCGCACACTCGAAGAAGTCGGCAGAGAATTCAATGTTACAAGAGAAAGAATCAGACAGATTGAAGCAAAGGCTTTAAGAAAATGCCGTCATCCATCCAGAAGTAAAAAAGTCAAGGATTTCCTTGATTCTTAATCGGAGATAAGATATGCATATTACATTAGAATCAGATTATGCGGTCAGAATTGTTGCTTGTCTGGCATCGGAAAACAAGCGTATTGACGCTAAAACAATTTCACAGAAAAATAATGTCAGTTTGAGATTTGCACTTAAAATCCTCAGAAAGCTCGTTGAATCAGGCATTGTAAAATCATATAAGGGAACTCAGGGCGGATATGAGCTTGCTAAATCCCCTTCTGAAATTTCTTTATGCGATGTTATTGAAACGGTTGAAGGAACATATCATTTCAGCCGTTGCCTTGAAGATGGATACGAGTGTTCCTGCGGAAGATCGGGCGATTGCTGTCACCAGAAAGCGTTTGGTCAGATAACCGAAATCGTCAAGAAAGAACTTAAAGCAAGAACCTTTGATAAGTTGGTGAACTGATGCAATACGACTGTTATGTTATAAAATTTCCTGATGGAAAATTCGTTTTCAAAAGAAACACTTTTGTTAAACTCAAAGAAAATGCAAGAAAGTTCAACACAACGGAAAGTGCACAGAAATACGCAAAATCAAACGGCTATACCGACTATGAAATAATCACTGTTTTAGGGAAAGAGAAATATCTTCCCGATTATTAAAATTACATATCAAATAAAAAATGGTACCTATTCAAAGGTACCATTTTCTTTATTTTCTTCTATTTCAAGTTTTTCATAAAGATAATCTATCTTTTCATTAAGTTCATCTATCTGTTGCTGATAGGCTATCTCTTTTTCTTCCTCTGCTTTACGGATTTTCTTTTCTGCTGAAAGTCTTATTCCAAACCCTGCTGTAACTATAATTGCAAAGATTGTGAGTGCTATTGTTACAGGATTAAAATACCCTTTGCTTTCTTTCTTTTCTTCGAGAAGAATTTTAAATCCCGATGAACGAAGTGCTTTTTTTATAGCTATCGAAAGCGGAACTGCGATTATTACTGCAAGTGTTCCGTTTATCAAAGATGTTACAGCCTTTTCGACCATAACTCCCGTTGCGGTTTCTATGGGGTTTCCTAAAAGAAGTTGTTCTATAAAAGATTTTCCGAGATAGAGAATGATGTATGTTAACTGTCCGCATATAGCGGCTATAAGTGTTCTTAAAAATTCGCTCTTTATTCCACTTCGGTTGAGTTTTCCCGATACAAAGCCCATTGAAAATTTCGAGAAAAATGTATAGGGTGCTGACATAACATAAGCGGGATTGAAAAGATCATAAAGTGCCCCTCCTATGCCTGATGAAAGTCCACCGCTTACTCCGCCGAAAAGAAGCCCTGCGAGTAAACACATTGAGTTTCCGAGGTGTACACGGGCGTCGTTATTGAGCCTTATTTCCATAAAATTTCCGACATAAACGAGAGCCGCCATAAGTCCTATCGATACTACACGATAAAGCGTCACTCTCTTTTCGGCATTTGTCTTTGCCATAGTATTTTCTCCCTTCGTTTTCCGATAGGTTGATTATACTTCTTTGCCGTTTCTTTGGCAAACGAAGGAAGGAGCTTTTGAATTTTGAAAAAACTATTAAAACTGCAATAACAAAACAATTCAGACTCTCATTTTATAGTTATATTTAGACAATATATTTTATCCCGTTTTTTTAGGCGTCAAACACTGTTCGGCATAGTATTAAATTTTTGTATTATCAAGTCTGATATAGTTGTAGGAATTGTATATTTTTATCTTTATTTGACAACTACTATGAAAGGTGGTAGAATTATCATAATGATTTCATTTGTGAGGTGCTTTAATTGTTCAGAAAAATAACCGCTTTTTTACTTGCGACAACGATGTGTCTTATTTTTTCGGGATGCAGTAATAAAGGTTCTTCGGTCGGCGAAGGTGCTGAAACGGGAACTCCCGAAGAAATTGTCGAAGGATATTACACCTGCCTTATAAACGAAAAGTATGATATCGCATATGACAAATATGTTTCAAGTATATCAAAGGTTTTTGAAACGAAAGAAGAATTTTCTGAAAGAATGAGGCTTTCTGCTTTTATGCAGGAGAAAAAACTTAAAGATATTCTTATAAATGACGCCGAACTTGTTATGGGAACAGAAGATGTTATCTATAAGATAAAAGGCATCGCGAAATATGATCTCGACGGTGAAACTATAACAGAAGATTTCTATGAATATGTAATAACTCAGGAAAAAACAGGATTTAACCGTGTTTTAATAGACGGTGCACTTTCTGCAAAGCCCTATGAAATGGCAAACGGAAAGGGGCTCCACGCATCAAAAGTTATGATTTACAATACTGTTGAAGGAAAACGCGTTAAAATGACTATGACAAACAACGATGTCGTATATCACGCTATCGGGAAAGAATCTATGCCTCCTATGCTCGAAATCGTTGTAGGCGGAAGAACAAGACCTTGCAAATTCCCATCATATACAGTAATCGAACCGGGAAAAACCGCTGAATTTACTGCCGAATATGAAGGTGTTTCAGGCGAGGTTACAAAGGTTGTTCTTTCTTCGATTTATGCTGTCGGAGAAAATAAAACGCCGTCTGAAGAAGACAGCGGAAGGGTTTATTCACTCACACTTGAAAAATAACAGAAATTGCGAAGGGAGCGACTATTGCCGCTCCCTCAATTATTTATTTAAAGTTTTTCGTCGCACTACCGACTATGCCAAGGGACTCACTCCTATCTATTCAGATTTTTTTATTTACCTTTGGCATGATAATCAACTCTTT
>JAGAJQ010000148.1 GCA_017828955.1 Oscillospiraceae bacterium | reverse complement strand
TTTGGTGATTTTCATTTTCGATTCTTTTAATAGTGATAATATAGAAAGGATAAAAATAACTATATAACTTATGGTTGTTGATATAGCAGCACCGTTTATATTGATTTCGGGTATAGGTACAAGAAGTATATTGCCTATGACTTTGATGATTGTTCCTAAAATCATTGCTTTTAGAGGTATATCGTTTTTTCCTGTTGCTTGCAACATTGAAAAAACCGTTGTGGATAGTGAAAGAAATATAACTCCTATACCAAGTATTGACAAAGATTTATATGATATAAGTATTTCATAAACTTTTTCTTTGAAAAGAAAAGTGAGTATTTCTTTTGAGAGAAAGGCTATTCCCAGTCCTGAGGGAATAGCAAAAAAAGCCGAAGTCAGCAAAGCCTTTTCTATGGATTTTCTTATTTTATTATGATTATTCAATGCTTTAGCTTCGGAAATTAAAGGAAAAATACTTTTTCCGAACATATTTACCACCGATGGAACAAGATTAAAAACAGTTATCGCAAGTCCCACAAAAGAACCGTATATAAAACCTGCGGTTTCATTCCTGTTTATATTTAAAAAAGCAAAGAAATTGGGGGATTTTTCAATAATTTTTTCAATCGAGTATGTGATTGTGGTTAAATCTGAAAGTGTGGTAAGACTTGTTATAAGAGAACCTGCAGATACAGGCAATGCGATTTTAATTAGAGATTTATAAAGAGTTTTATTATGGAATTTTTTGTTTTTTATTATTGATTTATCCGATTTTGGTTTTAAAATCATAAATAACATCCCGATAAATGAACTTAATGTTATTCCTGAAATTGCTGCAGCAGATGAAAGAGAATATATTATTTCATTTTCAGAAGATGATATGTTGAAAAAAAACGCTATTTTCTTTACTGTTTCAGGATTATTGTTCAGAAATTCAAATGATTTATAAGAAAATAATAGACCGGATATGATTTTGACAACAGATTCTATTATCTGCGATATTGCAGTAGGATACATATCGTTAAGACCTTCATAATATCCTCTGTAAACAGATATTATACAGCTGATTATTATGGTTGGTGCTATCATAATAACAGATGGCCATGCAAAAGTGAGATTTGCAATATATTTACAGAAAGGATAGGAAAGTGCTATTACGATAAATGTGAAAATAAATCCTGCTGATATAAAAATTTTAAAAGAAGCAGATTTTATTTCGGATATTTTCTGATAGTCAGATTTAGCATTTGCTTCTGATATAAGTTTAGCAACGGCTACAGGGAGTCCTGTTACAGATAAGGCATATACAGGCATAAAAATGCTGTATGCACAGGAAAAATAAGCCATACCATTTCCGCCGAGGATATTGGTTAGTGGTATTTTGAAGAATGCACCTATCAGTTTTACGATTATTGCTGATATTATGAGTATTGCAGAGTTGTATACAAATGATTTTTTTCTCATATTTTCACCTCAAAAATAAAATGAAATTCCTTTAAAATAATATTGCAAAATATATGGTTATATGATATAATATTAAAGTATATTATTAGAAACAGAGGTATATTTTTATGGATTATGTATTTTCTGATAAAGTATCAGGGCTTCAGGCATCTGCTATAAGAGAAATTTTAAAGTTTTGTGCATTCCCCGATATAATCTCATTTGCAGCAGGAAATCCCGCGCCTAATGCTTTTCCCACAGAAACAATAAAGAAAATATCAGATAAAATGCTTACTGAAAACCCTATTCTTGCGTTACAGTATAACATTACAGAAGGTTATACCGCTTTAAGAGATACTCTTAAGGCTGATATGCAGAAAAAAGGTATATTCAATCCTGAAACAGACGAACTCATCATCACTTCAGGTGCACAACAGGCAAACGAACTTGCAACAAAGGTTCTTTGCAACGAAAAGGATAAACTTGTATGTGAATCACCAAGTTTTATAGGAAGTCTTAACAGTTTCCGTTCTTACAATGTTAATCTTATAGGTGTTCCCCTTGAAAATGACGGAATGAATATGGAAATTCTTGAAGAAGAACTTAAAAAGGGTGGAGTAAAGCTCATTTATGTAATTCCTAATTTCCAGAATCCAACAGGTCTTACAATGTCACTTGAAAAAAGAAAATCACTTTACGAACTTGCTTGCAAATATAATACAATGATTCTTGAAGATAATCCTTATGGCGATATCAGATTTGCAGGAAAAGATATTGTTTCTATCAAATCTATGGATACAGAAGGCAGAGTTATCTATTCGGGAACATTCTCAAAAACTCTTGCACCGGGACTTAGAGTAGGGTATTCGATTGCCCCTAAGCCGGTTATTCAGAAGATGGTTGTCTGCAAGCAGGTATCTGATGTTCATACAAATATATGGTCTCAGGTTATCTGTGATAATTTTATGAAGGAAGTCGATATGGAAGAACATCTCGGCGGAATTCGCGAAATTTACAGAAAGAAATGTGACCTTATGCTTTCTGAAATGGATAAGCATTTCTCAAAAAAGGTTACATATACACGACCTGAAGGCGGGCTTTTCATCTGGGCAAGTGTTCCGGAAGGAAGCGATATGATGGGATTCTGTAAAAAAGCGGTTGAAGAATATAAAGTAGCTGTCGTTCCTGGAACTGCTTTTACAATAAATGAAAACGACAAATCATATTCATTTAGATTGAATTTCTCAACACCTACAGATGAACAGATTGTAAGGGGTATTGAAATCTTAGGAAAACTTACAAAAGAAATTTTCGGGGAGTGATTATAAATGGAAGATAAGAAGTTAATATTCAGCGGTATTCAGCCGACAGGTACATTTACTCTCGGAAACTATATCGGTGCTATTCGTAATTGGGGACCTTTGCAGGAAGAATACAACTGTATTTATTCTATAGTTGACCTTCACGCTATAACTGTAAAGCAGGACCCTGTTAAACTTCGTCAGAATACTTTACAGGCTTATGCGCTTTTACTTGCCTGTGGCATTGACCCTGAAAAAAGTATTGCTTTTATTCAGAGCCACGCAAAAACTCACGCTGAACTCAGTTGGGTGCTTTCTTGCTCAACACAGTTCGGGGAACTTTCAAGAATGACTCAGTTCAAGGATAAATCGCAGAAACACGCAGATGACGTAAATGCAGGTCTTTTTACATATCCTGTTCTTATGGCTGCTGATATCCTTGCTTATAATGCTGACCTCGTTCCTATTGGCGCTGACCAGAAACAACACCTTGAACTCGCCAGAAATATTGCTCAGCGTTTCAATAATAAGTATGGTGAATTCTTTACCGTTCCCGAACCTTACATTCCGAAGGTAGGGGCAAGGGTAATGTCTTTACAGGAACCTACCAAAAAAATGTCGAAATCTGACGAAAATGTGAATGCAACAATTCTTATACTCGATGATAAGGATACAATTATCAGAAAGTTCAAAAGAGCTGTTACAGATTCGGATTCTCAGGTAAGATATGCTGACGGAAAAGACGGAATAAATAATCTTATGACAATCTATTCTGCTGTTACAGGAAAAACTTACGAAGAAATTGAAAAGGAATTTGACGGAAAGGGTTACGGCGATTTCAAACTCGCAGTAGGTGAAGCGGTTGCCGATAGTCTTCAGCCTGTAAGAGATAATTTTGCAAGACTTATGCAGGATAAGGAATATCTCAAGAAATGTTATACAGAAGGCGCACAGAAAGCACTTTCTATTTCACAGAAGGTTGTATCAAAGGTTTACAGAAAAGTAGGTTTTGTTGATTTCAGATAATTATAATCGAAAGGAATGTAAGTTATGAAGAAACTTATGCTTGGTAATGAGGCTTTTGCAAGAGGTCTTTATGAAGCCGGATGTAATGTTGTATCAAGTTATCCCGGAACACCATCTACAGAAATAACTGAAGAAGTTGCTAAATATGAAGAAATATACGCAGAATGGGCGCCTAACGAAAAAGTTGCAATGGAAGTTGCGATAGGTGCTTCAATGGCAGGGGCGCGTTCTTTCTGTGGAATGAAACACGTTGGTCTTAATGTTGCTGCTGATCCACTCTATACTGCTGCTTATACAGGAGTAAACGGCGGACTTGTTGTTGCAGTTGCAGATGACCCTGGAATGCATTCATCACAGAATGAACAGGATTCAAGACATCACGCTGCTGCATCAAAGGTTCTTATGCTCGAACCCTCTGATTCTCAGGAAGTAAAGGATTTTGTAAAGGAAGCATACAGACTTTCTGAAGAATATGATACTCCTGTAATCGTAAGAATGTCTACAAGAGTTGCACATTCACAGAGTGCAGTTGAACTCTGCGATAGAGAAGAGGTAGGGCTTAAAGAATATGTTAAGAATCCTCAGAAGAATGTTATGATGCCTGCGAACGCAAGAGGAAGACACGTTTTTGTTGAAGAAAGAACAAAGAAACTTATTCAGGAAGCTGAAGCATCAATCCTCAATAAGATTGAAATGAATGACGGACAGATAGGTGTTATCACAAGCGGAACATCATATCTTTATGCAAAAGAAGCTCTTGGAGATAGCGTTTCATATCTTAAACTCGGTATTGTAAATCCTCTTCCTTCATACATAATCAGAAGCTTCTGTAAAAAATTTGAAACAGTTTATGTTATCGAAGAACTTGATGATATTATCGAAACACAGTGTAAAAAACTCGGTTGTGAAGTAATCGGAAAAGAAATCTTCGGATTTATAGGCGAACTTTCACAGTCAATTATCAGAGAAAAGATCAAGGGGATTTCTCCTGATTATCTTACCATTCCTACAGAAATCCCTGTAAGACCTCCTGTTATGTGTGCAGGTTGTCCTCACAGAGGTGTATTCTATAATCTTGCAAAACACAAGATTACAGTATCAGGAGATATCGGTTGTTATACTCTTGGTGCAGCTCAACCTCTTTGTGCTATGGATACAACTGTATGTATGGGAGCGTCTATTTCAGGACTTCACGGTATGAATAAAGCTCGTCCTGAAATGGAAAAGAAATCCGTTGCTGTTATCGGAGATTCGACGTTTATGCATTCGGGTATGACAGGACTTGTAAATATCGCTTATAACGCAACAAATTCAACTGTTATTATTCTTGATAACTCAATTACAGGTATGACAGGACATCAGCAGAATCCTACAACAGGGTATAACCTCAAGGGCGATGTTGCTGCAAAGGTCAACCTTGAAGCTCTCTGTAAAGCACTTGGCATTGACAGGGTGAGAGTTGTTGATCCTTATAATCTTGCGGAAACAGAAAAGGCAATTCTTGAGGAACTTGAAGCAGATGCACCGAGTGTTATTATTTCAAGACGTCCTTGTGCTCTTCTTAAATATGTAAAGCATAATCCTCCTCTTAAATCAAACGATAAGTGTAAGGGCTGTAAGGCTTGTCTTAAACTCGGATGTCCTGCTATTTCAATCAAAGCAGGAAAGGCTTGCATTGATCATACACTTTGCGTTGGTTGCGGAATATGCAAGGAACTTTGTAAGTTTGACGCTATTGAATAATTTTCATTTTAAAGTTTTGAACGAAAGGACGATATAAATTGGATACAAGATCTATTATGATAGTCGGCGTTGGAGGACAGGGTTCACTTCTTGCTTCAAGAATTCTCGGACACGTTCTTCTTATGCAGGGATTTGAAGTTAAGGTATCAGAAGTTCACGGAATGTCACAGCGTGGTGGTTCTGTTGTAACTTATGTAAAATACGGCGATAAGGTTTATTCTCCTGTAGTAGAAAAGGGCGAGGCTGACCTTATAGTATCATTTGAACAGCTTGAAGCTGCAAGAAGTCTCCCTTACCTCAAAAAGGGAGGAACAATCATTACCTCAACTCAGAAGCTCGATCCTATGCCTGTTATTACAGGTGCAACGACATATCCCGAAGATATTTTCAATCAGTTCCGCGATGCAGGAGTTGATTTTGTTTCGGTAAATGCTCTTGAACTCGCTGAACAGGCAGGTTCTGCAAAGGCATCAAATGTTGTTCTTATGGGTGTTGTTTCAACAAAAATGAGCATTGAAAAGGAAGTATGGCTTAAAGCACTTGAAGAATGTGTACCTGCTAAATTCCTTGAACTCAATAAAAAAGCATTTGAACTCGGTAGAGAATGTTATTAATAATGTAATAAAAACCACTTCTGATTTTTAGTCAGAAGTGGTTTTTATTCATTCGTTAGGGGTTTTATTGCAAATGTGACCATTCGTATCTTTACTATTATTGCATATTTTGTTATTATTTCAATAGAAAATAAATGGGAGGATATAAAATGAAAGAAAGGAAATTATCCATTGTTGGAATTATTTTAATTATCGCATTTATAATGTGGACAATACTTGTTCAGACTGTAGATGTCCAAACTATTGGTGTTAACGGAACAGATGTCGGTTTTGCCACAATTAATTGTTGGTTTCATAAATTAACAGGTGAAAATATGGTAATATATGATATTACGGATTGGATGGGACTTATACCGATATTAAGCTGTATGATTTTCGGAGTAGTAGGTTTTATTCAACTCAAAAAAAGAAAAAGTCTTTTAAAAGTTGATTTAGATATTATTTTTTTAGGAATTTATTATATTGTGGTAATTCTTGCGTATTTGTTTTTTGAAATGATTCCGATAAATTACAGACCTATTCTTATAGAAGGTATGATGGAAGCATCGTATCCGTCTTCAACAACGCTTCTTGTATTAAGTGTTATGCCTACGGTAAGTTTTCAAAATAATCGGAGAATAAAAAATATTACTATAAGAAATGT
>JAGAJQ010000015.1 GCA_017828955.1 Oscillospiraceae bacterium | reverse complement strand
GGATATGTCGGGAAAGGTTCTGAAAGGATTATACCCATCATCTCCCAATGTCCCGTTGTGGTATCTTTCCCCTTTGATTTTTCGGTCATTCTTGCATAAACACCTATCGGATTTTCACAAGGCTTTGCATAGTCAATTCCGTCGATGTTAAAAAGTCCCAACTTCTCCATATTAGGAACGAAAAGCTTACCTGTGTCATAACAGGCTTTAAGGGTATTACTTCCCTCATCGCCATAATTTTTCGTATCGGGCATTTCGCCTATTCCTACGCTATCCAAAACTATAAGAAAAACTCTTTTTGATTTCATATAAAATCACTCCGAAAACAAAATATTTGCTTTGCTTGTTCCTATTCTGTCACAACCTGCTTCTATAAAATTTTCCATATCTTCTTTTGTTCTTATTCCGCCTGCTGCTTTGATTTTAACATTCTCACCGATATTGGCTTTAAAGATTTCGATATCAGAAAGTTCAGCACCTTTTGTTCCGAACCCTGTTGATGTCTTTATAAACTCAGCACCCGCATCTGTAACGCATTTACAGAGTTCTTTCTTTTCGTCATCTGTAAGATAACATGTTTCAATGATGACTTTCAGAAGTTTTCCGCCACAAGCTTTTTTTACCGCAGAAATCTCTTCTGTTACCTTATCGAATTTCTTGTCTTTGACAAATCCTAAATTCACAACCATATCAATTTCATCGGCACCGTCTATAACCGCATTTCCTGTTTCAAAAACCTTTACCGCGGTTGTATTGTATCCCAAAGGAAAACCGATTACTGTGCAGAGGTTAAGAGAGGGAAAATTTTCTCTCGCCCACTTGATATATGAGGGCGGAATACACACGGAAGCTGTGCCGTATTTTACAGCTTCTTCGCATATTTTTCTGACATCTTCTGTTGTCGCTGTTGCGGACAACACTGTATGGTCAATTTTACTTAAAATTTCGTTTGAGTTCATTATACCTTCTCCTTTTTCTTTTCTCTTATGAGATTATCCTCTCTGACTTCTTCGTCGTCATCGGGATCTTCTATGATTTCTACAGGTTCTTCCTTGATTTCTTCTTTTGGTTCTTCTTTTGTTTCCTCTATTTTTTCTTCAGGAGTTTCTTCTTTGATTTCTTCTGATTTTTCTTCAGGAGTTTCTTCTTTGATTTCTTCTGATTTTTCTTCAGAAATTTCTTCTGTTTCAGAAATCTTTTCTTTTTCGCCATAGAGTTTTTTCATATTTTCGTTATATCTTTCGGCAATTATACAAAGTTCTGAAAATCCCTTTTCTTCAAGTTCTATATCACCCGAAACATCGGCTTTATTTGCGTTCTTGAGAAGTGTATCACGGCAGAAAATCCTGTAAACAAAAAAGAGAATAACAGAAATTATCGCAACAAGCAACAGCCCCGCTGACTGAATTGTTACAGAGGCGTGAAGCATAGCAGTTGAGCGCCTTTTTTCTATCTGATATTTAACATCAACATTATCCGTGAAAAGTGAGAGTTCTGTTTCTATTTCTTCCTTTGCGGATTTATATACATCGCCGTAAAGAAGAAGTCTCGCTTCGTAGATTTTATCATCTTTTGAAAGACGTTTCTGGTTGTCGCTGAGTTCGTAATCCTTGAGATAAACAGGCAGAGCCCTGTCATCTATGCTATTTGCTGAAGCAATAAGAAGCATTGCCTTTGCTTCGGTTTCTCTTATTGCAATAAGTTTTTCATAAGCCATTTCAAGCGGAATGAGTTCGACATTTGTAAACTTTCCGCTTTCTCTTATGTGATTTATCGCGTTTTCAACCGACTGTATCTTTTCGGCTTCTTCCCAATAGGTATTGATATGAGAAAGATCATTATCGATAACGAAAAGTTTCGCCTCGTTTGTAAAAAGATCCGACGCCGATTTTATCGCATTGCAATCATTAAAAAAGCTCTCTATTTCCTGTTCTTTGACATTCTTTTCGTCGGTAGCACGATAGGTGTAGAATGTGCTGTATAAAAGCATTAAAACCGACACAACAGCAAGTGTTATAAAAAAGCCGTCAAGACTTTTGCAGCTGGGTCTTATCCTTATTTTTTTTAGCATTTTCCGTATCGCCCCTTTTCAAAAATGGTCATACAAGATAATATTACCTCATTTTGCATTAAATGTCAAATATTCATCGTATTTTTGGGCACTTCACGGATTTTATACAATTTGTATTTTACATCATATAATTTTATACAAACAGTATAATTATATGACAAAATTATAGCAGGAGAAAATAAAATCCTCTCCTGCCGATAAAACTTAAAGAACTTTATAATCTTTATCTTCAACTGCTTTTTTGAGAACTTCAAAATCAACCTCTTCTGAGAGTTTTACGATAACAGTTCCCTTTGTGTGATCGGGTGTTGCTTCTGTTACTCCGCCGATGCTTTCAAGTGCTTTTTTTACAGCAGCTTCACAGTGTGAACACATCATTCCTTCAACTTTCATTGTAATTTCCATAGATTTATTCTTCCTTTCTTTTTTATCGTTATTTATTTTTACAAAATTAAGTCTCAGAGCGTTTGATACGACAAAGAAGCTCGAAAGGCTCATAGCCGCGGCGCCTATCATAGGTGACATTTCTATATTCCATAATGGAATAAGCGCACCTGCTGCTATGGGTATTCCTATGATGTTATAGATAAACGCCCAGAAAAGATTCTGCTTTATAACGGTGAGCGTTTTTTTGCTGAGAGCTATTGCCGATGCAACATCAGTAAGACTGTTTTTCATTATAACAACATCTGCTGAATCTATCGCAATATCAGTTCCGCTTCCTATTGCAAAACCCGTATCGGCAGAAGTAAGTGCTACTGCGTCATTTATTCCGTCGCCGACCATAGCAGTTCTGCCGTCTGTTTTCAGTTTTTCTATAATTTTTCCCTTTTCATCAGGGGTTACTCCTGCATAGAATTTTTCTATTCCTGCTTTTTCTGCAACAGCTTTCGCGGTACGCTCGTTATCGCCCGTGATCATAACAACTAAAAGCCCTGATTTTTTCATAGTTTCAACGGCTTTTATACTGTCTTCTTTGAGTTCGTCAGAAACGGCAATAATCCCTATAAGTTTATCTTCCTTTGCAAAGTAAATCGGTGTTTTTCCTTCGTCGGAAAGTTTATCCGCCTTTTTCTTTACATCATCAGAAATTTCACAATAATCAGAGATAAAAGACAACTTTCCGCCGATTATTTTTTCTCCGTTTATCGACGCTGAAAGTCCACTTCCCGAAAGCGTTTTAAAATCAGAAACTTCGGATATTTCTATGTTGTTTTCGACAGCATATTTTACAACAGTTTTTCCGAGAGGATGTTCACTGTTTTTTTCAAGTGATCCTGCCATAGAAATAAGTTCAGATGAAGAAAAATTCCCCATCGGAATAACATCTGTTACAACAGGTTCACCTTTTGTCAAGGTGCCTGTTTTATCAAGTGCTACAATCTTTGTTTTTCCTGTATTTTCAAGTGATTCTGCCGTTTTGAAAAGAATGTTGTTTTTAGCGCCTACTCCTGAGCCTACCATAACGGCAACGGGTGTTGCAAGTCCTAAAGCGCAGGGACAACTTATAACGAGAACCGAAATCGCTCTTGAAAGTGAAAATGCGGTATCTTTTCCGACAACAAGCCAGATTACGAGTGTTATAAGTGAAAGAATAAGAACAACAGGAACAAAAATTCCCGAAACTTTATCTGCAATTTTAGCGATAGGTGCTTTCGTTGCCGCCGCATCGCTTACTGTTCTTATTATTCCCGCTAAAACAGTTTCTTCGCCTATTCCCTCTGCCCTGAATGTTATATGGCCGTAGGTGTTTACTGTTGCGGCAAAAACCTTATCTCCCTCTTTCTTTTCAGAAGGAACACTCTCACCCGTGAGAAGCGACTCATCAATAGCGGTATTTCCGCTTAAAACAATTCCGTCAACAGAAATGCTTTCACCGGGTTTGACAGAAATCACATCTCCCTTTACAACATCTTCAACGGGGATAGTGAGTTCTTTTCCGTCTCTTATAACTGTCGCCGTTTTGGGCGAAAGTTTCATAAGGGATTTTATTGCGTCGGTTGTTCTTCCTTTTGAATAAGCTTCAAGTGATTTCCCGAGAGTTATGAGAGTGAGTATCATAGCGGCAGATTCGAAATAAAGATTATGATAATCTCCCTTACCTGCTGTCATCATAAAAAGATTAAAAACGCTGTAAATAAACGACGCTCCCGACCCTAAAGAAACAAGGCTATCCATATTTGGCGAACGGTTTATAAATCCCTTAACGCCGTTTATAAAAAACTTCTGATTTATTATCATCACTATTACAGAAAGGATAAGTTGCAATAACGCAAGCGCAATATGATTTCCTTCAAAAAATTTCGGCACAGGGAAAGAAAACATATTGTGTCCCATTGAAAAATACATAAGCGGAAGAAGGAAAACAAGCGACACAATAAATCTCTTTATTATCAGAATAAATTCTGATTTATCGGTTTCTTTTTCGGATGTTTTTTCTTTTACTTTTCCGTCTTTCAAAGAGGCTGTATAACCTGCTTTTATAACTGCGGATATAATTTCTTCTTCGGGTGTTTCTCCTGATGTGATCATCGTTCCCGTAAGAAGATTTACGCTGCATTCTTCTATTCCGTCAAGAGAAGAAACCGCTTTTTCAACCCTCGCTGAACAGGCAGCACAACTCATTCCTCCGACTGTGAAAGTTCTTTTCAAAATCACACCTCTTTTACCATAAATAAGTCATCGGTTTAAAGTATACCATATTACTATACTTTCGTCAAGTTCAAAAAAGATTGACTTTTCTATTGAAAACCGCTGAAATAAGTGATATAATATAATGTAATTATTTTTTAATAGTATTGTTTCAAGGAGAATTATATTATGCAGACAAATGTTTACTTTCCTCTGCCCTTGCCCGTTCATATCGCTTTCGGTGTTTTCGGGGCATTGTTTTTCATATTTATGTTCGCAAGAAAAAAATCGTTTCATTATCTTCTTCTTTCGACATCTGTTCTTTCAACATTTTTGATCTATCTCTGTCATACCAAAACAACCCGTATGATTCTCGGTATCGAAGAACTTATCCTCTATATCCTCATACTCGTTTTTATGTTTTTGGACAGCAGAAAGAAAAAGAAAGAAGAAACTTCAGAAAAAGAGGCAGATGAAGATGAAAATAGTAATTCTTGAAGAAAATGCAATAAATAACAACGACCTTTCTCTCGACGCTCTGAAAGAACTCGGTGAGGTTAAATCTTACGGCGTTACCCCACACGATAAAATTGTCGAATACATAGGCGACGCCGAGGTAGTACTCTGTAACAAGGCAAACCTCACAAGAGAAATTCTTTCACAGTGTAAAAATCTTAAATATATCGGTGAATGTGCTACAGGATATAACAACATAGATATTGTTGCCGCAAGAGAAATGGGTATTACAGTTACTAATGCGGGGCAGTATTCAACAATGGCGGTGGCTTCTCACGTTTTCGCGTTCATATCAGAACATTTTTCGAAAATCCACGAATACTCTGAGTCTGTTAAAAAAGGCGACTGGATAAAATCAGAAAGTTTTGTTTATTATCTTTCTCCGACAGAAGAACTTTTCGGAAAAACAATGGGTATAATAGGTTTTGGCAGTATCGGAAAAGCCGTTGCTAAAATCGCAGATGCTTTCGGAATGAAGGTTATTGTTTCGACAAGAACAGTTCCCGAAAAAGACGCTTACCCATATGAATTTGTTTCAAGAGAAGAACTTTTTAAAACTGCCGATATCATTTCACTTCATTGTCCTTTAACAGATGAAACAAAGAATATCATAAACAAAGAAACACTTTCTATGATGAAGAAGAATGCTTTTCTTATCAATACATCAAGAGGCGGAACTGTTGTCGAAAAGGACCTTGCCGACGCTCTCAACGAAGAAAGAATAGGCGGTGCGGCGGTTGATGTTGTTGCGGTTGAGCCAATGCTTCCTGATAACCCGCTTTTTACTGCAAAGAATATCATAATAACTCCACATATTGCCTGGGCACCAAGACAGACAAGAGAAAGACTTCTTTCAATAGTGACAGAAAACTTAAAAGCCTATCTTGCGGGTAATCCCGTAAACAAGGTAAACTAACCGAAAGGAAAATCATATATGTCTAAAATTTCAGAGAAAAAAAGAGTTGTCTTTAAAATCGGAACATCAACCCTTACTCACAGAACGGGTATGCTCAATATAAGACGAGTTGAAAATCTTGTAAAGGTTCTTGCTGATGTAAAAAATCAGGGTCACGAAGTTATCATTGTAACATCAGGCGCGGTAGGGCTCGGATGTGCTAAACTCGGTCTCAAGGAAAGACCATCGGATACCCCCTCAAAACAGGCGGCTGCGGCTGTTGGTCAGTGTCAGCTTATGTATCTTTATGACAAGAACTTTTCTGAATACAACATTCCCGTTGCACAAATGCTTCTCACAAAATACGTTATTGAACCTGTAAGAAGAGCAAACGTTATAAACACAATGACAAAGCTTTTAGAGCAGGGTGTTATTCCTATCGTCAACGAAAACGACGTTGTTGCTATCGACGAACTCGAACTCGAAGTTGGCGAAAACGACTCTCTTGCCGCTATTGTAGGAACTCTCGCAGGGGCTGACCTTATCGTTATCCTTTCTGATATTGACGGTCTTTATGACGGCGACCCGAGAAAAAATCCCGATGCAAAGCTTATCCCCGTTGTTGACGAAATAACAGACGAAATCCGCGGAATCGCAGGCGGTGCAGGAACAGCACACGGCACAGGTGGTATGAAGACAAAAATCAATGCCGCAGAAATCGCAAACGAAGCGGGAATTGATATGGTTATTATGAACGGAAAAAATCCTATGAAAATATACGAACTCTTTGAAGACGTTCCTACAGGAACAGTTTTCAAAGCAAAGGAGGACTAAAGGATATGACATATATCGAAACACTCGGTTCTAACGCTAAAAAAGCATCTGTAAAGATTGCCTCTGCATCAACAGGCGAAAAGAATGTCATTCTCGAAAACATAGCAAAGGCTCTCCGTGAAAACACAGACAGAATTATCGAAGCTAATAAAATCGACATAAGCAAAGCAAAAGAAAACGGCATTTCTGATGTTATGGTTGACAGACTTATGCTTGACGAAAAGCGTATAAACGCTATTGCCGATGCTGTTGTAGCGCTCACAAAACTTGGCGACCCCGTAGGTCAGGTTATAGGTGGACACACTCACCCCAACGGAATGAAAATCGAAAAGGTAAGAGTTCCCTTAGGCGTTATAGGAATTATCTATGAATCACGTCCCAACGTAACTGTTGACGCGGCTGCACTCTGCATAAAGTCGGGGAACGCAACAATCCTCAGAGGCGGAAAAGAAGCGATAAATTCAAATATTCTTCTCGTTGAAATTATGCGTGAGGCTATCGAAAAATCAGGTTTCCCGAAAGATATTGTTGCTATCATCGAAGATACATCAAGAGATGTTGCCAATGAATTTATGCGTTGCAACAAATATGTCGATGTTCTTATTCCGAGAGGCGGTGCAGGGCTTATAAACGCCTGCGTTATGAACGCAACAGTTCCCGTTATCGAAACAGGAACAGGAAACTGTCATATCTTCATAGATGCATCTGCTGATAAGGAAATGGCAATAAACATCACAAACAACGGAAAAACTCAGCGTCCTTCTGTATGTAACGCAGTTGAAAGCCTGCTTGTTCATAAAGATATCGCAGAAGAAATTCTTCCTCTTATCAAAGCAAAACTTGATGAACATAATGTTGAAATAAGGGGCTGCGAAAAGACACTTTCTATCCTCGGCGAAAGCGACAAGGTAAAACTTGCTACAGAAGAAGATTATGACACTGAATTTTTGGGTTATATCCTCTCCTGCAAGGTTGTTGATGATATCGATGAGGCTATCGAACACATCTCAAAATACACAACTCATCATTCAGAATGTATTATAACAGAGAATTTCAGAAACGCTGAAAAGTTCCTTGGCAGCATTGACGCTGCGGCGGTTTATGTAAATGCCTCAACAAGATTTACAGACGGCGAAGTTTTCGGTCTTGGTGCTGAAATAGGAATTTCTACACAGAAACTCCACGCGAGAGGCCCTATGGGACTTTCTGAACTCACAACAATAAAATACCTTATACGTGGAAACGGTCAGATAAGATAAGGAGTAGAATATGAGCATATTTGACAGTAAAAAGAAAAAGAATAAACCCGATGATGAGGGCTTTTTCGATTACGACGCTTACATATCGGGAAAAGAGGAAAAATCCTCATCGGATATTTTAAAAGAAACCGACCCCGACAAACTTATTGAGGCTATCGCTGAAAAGAAAGTAAGAGATAAGATTTCTGAAGATATGAAACTTCCCGAAGAAAAGAAAGCTGAAGAAGCCAAAAAGGAAGAGATAAAGTCCGAAGAAAAGACTGAAGAAGTAAAGTCCGAGGAAGTAAAACCCGAAGAAAAGCCTTTGGAAAAGAAGGAAGAAAAACCAAAGAAAAAACTTCTCAAAAAGGCTGAAAAGGTTGATAAAAAACAAGATAAAACCTCTATCGAAGAAAATGTTGAAACTCCTAAGGAAATCACCCCAGAAATCGAAGAACAGCCTGTTCCCGAAATGATAGAGGGTGCGCCCGAAAAAGAATCTGTTTCTGTTTCCATAGAAGATATAAAATCGAGCTTTATGAATATGCCTTCTCCCGAAAAGAAGGAAGAAGAAAAGCCCAAAAAAACTCAGAGAAAGCCTTTCAAGCTTGAAAAGACAGAAAAAACAGAAAAGAAACCCAAAGAAGAAAAACCCAAAAAAGTTCATTCAGAAAAGAAAAAGGCTGACGATCCGTTCGACGAACTGAAAATAGTTTTTGACAGTGCACTCGACGAAGATGTAAGCGAAATCGAAGAATTTTCATCGGAACCCGAAACAACAAGTGAACCTATAATAAGAAAATCTTTCAAGAGAAATTCTTACCTTGCAATAGGTGTCGTAGTTTCTGTTTTAGCACTTATAGGCTTTGTATCTTCTGTTCTCTTCGTAAAAGGCATAGCTGAGGGAATTGCAAACAACACAAAGCAGAAAGAAGAATTCAAATCTATAGTATATCCTTTGGTTATCATCGACTCTCCCGAGTTTGACGATGTAACACAACTTTCTCCTGATAGCGTTTTAAATGCTGCTATATGGGATATTCTTCTTCACGGAGATATTTCAAAATACGAAGAAAGTTACGAAAACATAACTATCCCTCAGGCTGACGTTGAACTTCACGCTACAAAGCTTTTCGGAAAAAATCTCACATTCAAGCACAGAGATGTCGGCGATATTTCGCTCACATTCTACTATAACAGTGAAACAAAATCATATACGGTTCCTGTTACTCCCGAATTCTTCTCATATTCTCCCGTTATCAGAAATGTTTCCAAAAGCGGAGATACCTATGATGTCGCTGTCGGATATCTTGCACCTGCGCCTTCCTGGGTTGAAGAAAGAGATAAGGAACTTGCTACTCTTCCCGAAAAATATGTTATAGTAAAGCTCAAAAAAGAAGATAACGGATATATAGTAGTTTCCTGCAAGGAAACCGACGAATATGAAACAAGGGTGAATGTGTTCTAATGGTTATAACAGTTGTTGGTTTAGGCCTTATAGGCGGGTCTTTCTGCAAGGCGATAAAAGAAAAAACTAATCACACCTGTCTTGGCGTTGACCTTTCTGAAGATGTTATAAAAAAGGCAATCTCTGAAAAAACGATTGACGGCGAGTGTAAGGATTTATCTGTTTCTGATATTACAATAATCTGCCTTTACCCCGAAGCTACTGTTGAATTTATCCTTAACAACAAGGAAAAATTCAAGAAAGGCAGTATTGTTACAGATGTTTGCGGAATAAAGGAATACATTGTTTCTTCGGTTAAAAACGACGTAGAAGAATGTGGTGTAACATTCATAGGCGCGCACCCTATGGCAGGAAGAGAATTTTCGGGATATGCATATTCCCTTTCCGACCTTTACAAAAACGCAAGTTTTATAATGACACCCGAAAACGCTCCCGAAGATGCGGTTTCTACGCTTGAAAAACTCGTTCTTGATTTAGGATTCGGCAAAGTTGTAAAGACAACTCCGCGTGAACACGACGAAATAATCGCATATACATCTCAGCTTGCACATATTGTTTCTTCCGCCTACATAAAAAGTCCCACTTTACAGAAAGAAGTAGGCTTTTCAGCAGGAAGTTTCAAAGACCTTACAAGAGTTGCAAAGCTCAACGAAGATATGTGGACATCGCTTTTCATAAAGAACAAAGAACCGCTTATTTTCGAGATAAAAGAAATCACAGAAAGGCTTTCTGAATATCTCAATGCTCTTGAAAACGAAGATAGCGCTTTGATGAGAGAACTTCTTAAAAACGGAAGAATACTTAAAGAAAAGTCGATAGAAAAGAATAAGTAACAATAAAAACCGCCTGATTACAGACAGGCGGTTTTGTTCTTTTTAAATAGACACTCACATATAATGTTAAAAAGATATTTATGGAGTGTGATATGATTTGAGCGGAAAATCAAAGCGTTTTGACACGGATAAAAACGATATATACGACAGAGTTATTATTCTTGCGAGATATATAATCGAAAATAAAGCGACGGTAAGGGCTTGTGCCGATCATTTTTCAAAAGAACTGGGAATAAGCAAATCAACAGTACATAAGGATATCTCAGAAAGGTTGCCGAAGATTTCTCCTTCGCTTTACCCCGAAGTGAGAGAAATTATAGAAGAAAACAAGCGTGAACGGCATATAAGAGGAGGGTTGGCAACAAAACACAAATACGAAGAACTTTCCAAACTGAAAAAATGACAGAAAAAAATAAAGGTATCAGAAAACTGATACCTTTTATTTTTATTATCTCTTATCGGCATAGAAGAAAAGTGCTACTGTTCCGGGACCTGAATGTGAGCCTATAATAGGGCCGATATAACTTGTTATGAATTTCTTTACCTTATATTTTTTACTTACAAGGTCCATAACGAATTTGAGGTCGTCGTAGCAATCGCCGTGGCTTATGCCGACTGTTATGTTTTCTGTATGGCTTCCTATTCTTTCAGCCATACCGTCAACAAGCGCTGTGAGAGCCTGTTTTCTTCCTCTTACCTTTCCTACCGCGATAAGATGACCTTCATTGTCAACATGAAGAACAGGCTTTATTCCGAGGATAGAACCTGCTATCTGAGTCGCTCTTGAAACTCTTCCGCCACGATAGAGATAGATAAGGTCGTCAACAGTGAACATATGACCTATTTTAAGCTTGTTGTTTTCGCACCACTCTGCTACTTCTTCCATTGTGTTCCCTTCTTCTTTGAGAGAAACAGCGAAATAAACGAAGAGTCCCTGTCCCATTGAAGCGGCAAGCGAATCGACAACGATTATCTTTCTTTCTGGATATTTTTCGAGAAGAGTATCCCTTGCTATGAGAGAACTGTTATATGTTCCGCTGAGACCTGATGAGAAAGCAATATAAAGAATATCCTTTCCTTCGGCTAAAACTTCATCAAAGGCTTCGATGAACTGCTCGGGAGTTGCCTGTGATGTTGATGTGAGAGAGCCTGCTCTCATTTTATTATAGAATTCATTTATCGGAAAAGGCGCTGTTTTTTCGTTATAGCTGTCTTCATCTATCTTGAATGAAAAATTGACTATTCCTATTTTATACTGCTTTATGACTTCTTCGGGAAGGTCACATCCTGAATCCGAAAATATAACATAATTTTTACTCATACAAGTCCTCCTGACCGGATTGTTTTACTACTTATACAATAGTATACCACAAACTAATTCCGATTACAAGAACTTTTTACTCTGTTACCTCCCCTAAAATCACAGTCATAGGAATTTCCTCTCCGTTTCTGAAAACAACAACCGATACTGTATCGCTGGGCTTAAAATCATTCTTTATTTTATTGAGGTCTGTCATAGTTTTTATTTCTTCACCGTTTGCTGAAATTATTATATCGCCGACCTTCATTCCCGCTAATTCGGCAGGGGAATCTTCCTTTATCTGAGCGACATAAACTCCCTCTTTCATATTGTAATAGTAGGCTGTTCTTTCGTCGATATCAAACCCTGCTATTCCGATAAGAGGTCTTCCTGTTACATAACCGTGATTTATGAGTTCGTGGATTATAGGAACAGCGTCGTTTATAGGAATGGCAAATCCCATTCCCTCTGCGTCTATTGTAACGATTTTAGCACTGCTTATTCCTATTACCTGACCGAATGAATTTACAAGTGCACCGCCTGAATTTCCGCCGTTTATAGCGGCGTCGGTTTGTATAAGGCGAAGAAGTTTATCTTCTATTGTAAGTTCTCTGTCAAGCCCTGAAATTATCCCGCTTGTGACTGTACTGTAAAATTCAAAACCCAATGGATTTCCTATCGCAACGGCAGTTTCGCCGACAACTAAATCATCTGAGTTTCCGAATTCTGCGGGTGTTATTTTTTCATTCGCAGAAATTTTAAGAACGGCGATATCCGTCTGTGCGTCAGAACCCACTATTTCTGCGTCATATTCGTTTTTACTATCAAGAAGAACAGTTACATTCTCAGCACCGTCAACAACGTGTGCGTTGGTAACAATATAGCCGTCATCGGTCATTATTATTCCCGAACCCGTTGCTTTTCCTTTTGAAAGAGTTGAAGAAACCCCGACAACCGAAGGCGTTACCTTTTCGACAATCTCGGGAATTGAAAGTTCGGCTTTTTTGACGCTCTGTGAGATTATCGTTTTTATATCCTTTGTAGATTCTGATTTGGTTGTCGGTTGTTTCTCTGAAATTTTTTCTTCTTCCCCTGTTTGCGACACTGTACTGCCTGAATGCATTTCTTCTGCTCTGACGAAATTTCTTTCCGAAAATTCGTCGTAAATTTTATATCCGGATATTGAAATGGCAGATATGACAAAAACACACACCACAGCCATCAGTGCCCTTAAAAAATGATTTTTCTTCGGTTTTTCGTCGTTGTTATAATCCGAAGGATAATATGTTATTTCGTTATATTTCTTTTCGTTATCATACATAAAAGCTTTCTTCCTTTCTCTTTATATATCTATGTTGAGATGTAAGTTACTTATGTCTGTAATTTATTTTCAGACATTTTTGTGATAAATTTATGATATAAGCTTGAAAACATAGAAAAAACAAAACTACCGTCTAAAAAAAGACGGTAGCCTCGTTTGAAAATTAAAGAAGAAAAGGATTAAAAAGTTATCATAAAACAAATAGTGGAATTATTCTGTTTCAAGAGTTTCAACGACCTTGAGATCTGATATTCTCGCGGAAACTATTCTGCCATCAGAAACCGCATAAAGTGTGTCGTCGATAACAACGGAACGCTTGAACTCGTATTTCTTGTCAAGGTCGGTATACTCGATATAACCGAGTGATGTAAATCCCTCGCCCGATCTATATGAGGTTACATAGTAAAGATTTCCGTTTCCATATGTATCGTTCTTTACTGTAGGAATACCGATTATTCCGTTTTTGCTGTCTATAAGCAGCGCTTTCATATCAAGCTTTCCATTTGAAAGTGCGGCTGATAAAACGCCATTTGTTTCAACTGAGGAAAGTTCTGTGAAATTTATACCATCGGCGGTTGAATACATAGTGAGAACTACGCCTACAGCCTTGCCGTTTTCATCTGTCTTTGAAGATATTCCGAGATATTCGTTGTCTGTGCATTTATAGAGATAAACCGATCTGTCCGACGAAACAACAGGTGAAACCTCTGTTCCATCAAGAATAACCTCATAAGGATTACTCTCTCCCGAAAGGAAGATAAACGCCTTATTCTCCTTGAACTCAACCATAACGGGATTTTTACCCATATCCTTGCAAAGTCCCGCAAGATAAGAAACAGGAACAAGGTTTTCATCGTATATACTGATTGAAACTCCGCCTGTTCTTGCACCATCAGGTGAAGGTGTGAGAGTTGAAACCCTTACCATTCCGTTATATTCATCAACAGAAGTTATATCTGAGTAGATACCTGCAACATCCGCAACTATGGGTGCTGAAATATCACCATCAGAAATCGGGAATTTAGCTATGGTTGTATCACCGGATGCATTTCCTGCAACGTATACCGCGTTGTCTGTGAAATATGCCGATTTTCCGTTTGAAAGAACTACCTTTATCGATCTGAAAGGACTTGCCTGTGCTGTATCAAGACCTGCTACTATTGTGTAATTATTGCTTACCTTAGCGGGAATTGTTATATCAGCGGCGTCAACATAATACTTTCCGTCATCTGTATAATATGAAGGAATGTAGTTGTCAAGATCTTCCTCACTGTCGAGAGGCTTGGTTCTGAAATTCGAGTAGTTTGAAACCACATAGAGAAGTGTGCCTTCCATTGAAGATGAGATATAAGCACCATTCTGCTTGTATGTGTTTTCAAGTTTTACATTCGTTTTATCGGCAATATTGTAAATGTCGATTACTGTGTTGTTCTGTGTTACTGTTTCGGGCAGAGAAGGAACTGTGGTTTCAGTTTCGCTATCGGCAATAACTTCTTCGCCTTCTGCTGTTGTTTCTTCTGTCTCTGCAGCAGTAAAAGGAACTTCTACTACATTGTTTGAAATAACAATAAGTCTGTCCTCTGCGATATACATTCCAACAGGTGTCTTTTCAGCGTTTTCTATCTGTATGAGTTCGGTCATATCGCCGTTCTCAGCTGAAATAACATTCACCTTTCCGTTTGAAATGCAATAAAGGTTTTTGCCGTCTGTAACAGTTATATCGTCCTCTGTTTCTGCGGCTCTATCAAATATATAATCCTTGTTGTCGAAGTTTTCTGTATCTGTCTCGACAGGGATTTCGTCGTTTGATATTTCTCCCCAGCCTATACCGTCATCTGCGGGATTGTTGATTATTGTATCCTGAATGACGCTGTAAACATCGTGATAATCACTTACTTTGTGTCCCTGAATAACTTCGGGGTTGTCAATTTCCGGTCTGTTTGTGTTGTTAACAACAGCCGTTACACCACATCCTAATGCAATGCAAGCTGCAACTGCAGCAGCTGATCTCATTGCTACCGCCCTGTTCTTCGATTTTATGCCTGCGGATGACATCTTTATCTCTTTTCTGTTCTTTTCCGCCTGTTTCTCTTTAAGCATAACTGCAATATTGTCGGGCGACAAGCGCTCGGGAATTTCTGCTTCTTCTATAAGCATTCTTACCTCTTTGTCAAAGCCCATAGTCTCTACCTCCCTTCCTGTTCAGCAATCAGTAGGTCACGAAGTTTCAGCTTCGCTCTTGAAAGTTGTGAGCGTATCGTTGCGGGTTTTCCGCCAAGCATTTTTGCTATTTCGTCGCTCTTATAACCGCCTACTATACTGAGAGATAATACAAGTCTTTCGTTTTCTTCAAGTTCACTTATAACTTCCAGAATTTCAACACCGTCAAAGTTGCTCTCCCATACCTCCGGTTCTACTTCGGAGATATCC
>JAGAJQ010000147.1 GCA_017828955.1 Oscillospiraceae bacterium | reverse complement strand
CGGTTGTGGCGGAGTTGCTACAGTTGCTATTCACAAATGTTGTCAGAACCCTCTTTTTACAGATATCTGCATAGCAAGCAGAACAAAGTCAAAGTGTGACGCTTTGGTTGAAATCCTCAAAGACAAGACATCAGCCAAACTCTCAACAGCAACAGTTGACGCTGACAGCTTCGATTCACTCGTTGCACTTATGAAAGAATATCAGCCACACACAGTTTTAAACGTTGCACTTCCTTATCAGGATCTTACTATTATGGACGCTTGTTTAGAAGTGGGCGCAAACTATGTTGACACAGCAAACTATGAGGCAGAAGATACAGATGATCCCGAATGGAGAGCTATCTACGAAAAGAGATGCAAAGAAAAGGGATTTACTGCATACTTCGATTATTCATGGCAGTGGGCTTATATGGATAAGTTCAAGGAAAAGGGTCTCACAGCGCTCTTAGGTACAGGTTTCGACCCCGGTGTTACAAGCGTTTTCTCAGCATACGCTCTTAAACACTACTTTGATGAAATCCACTATATCGACATCTTAGACTGCAACGGCGGTGACCACGGTTATCCCTTTGCAACAAACTTCAACCCCGAAATCAATCTTCGTGAAGTTTCAGCAAACGGTTCTTATTGGGAAGACGGCAAATGGGTTGAAACAAAGCCTATGGAAATCAAGAGAGAATATAATTTCGAAGGCGTTGGTATGAAGGATATGTATCTTCTTCACCACGAAGAAATCGAATCTCTCGCAAAGAATATTCCAGGCGTTAAGAGAATCCGTTTCTTTATGACATTCTGTCAGAGCTATCTTATGCATATGAACTGCTTACAGAATGTCGGTATGCTCTCTACTACTCCCGTTATGTTCGAAGGCAGAGAAATCGTTCCTATAAAATTCCTTAAAGCACTTCTCCCCGACCCTGCATCGTTAGGCCCAAGAACAGTCGGAAAGACAAATATCGGCTGTATCTTCAAGGGCATTAAGGACGGCAAGGAAAAGACAATCTATATCTATAATGTCTGCGATCATCAGGAATGTTTCAAGGAAACAGGCGCACAGGCAGTTTCTTATACAACAGGCGTTCCCGCTATGATAGGAACAGCTATGGTTATGAGCGGAACATGGAACAAAGCAGGCGTTTATAACGTTGAAGAATTCGATCCCGATCCCTATATGGATATGCTGGGTAAATATGGTCTTCCCTGGGTTGTTGACGAAAATCCCGTTACGGTTGAATAATTATGGAAAAGAAAATTTTTGATACACTAAATAGTGTTCCGACACCTGCGTATGTCATCGACGAAAAAAAGATAAGAGAAAATCTCTCAATCCTTAAAAGTGTCGAAGAAAAATCGGGTGCTAAAATACTACTTGCGCAGAAGGCTTTTTCAGCCTTCTCGCTTTATCCTATGATTTCTGAATATGTAAGTGGAACAGCTTGCAGCGGTCTTTATGAAGCTAAGCTCGGCTTTGAAAATATGGGAAAGGAAAACCACGTTTTTTCCGCCGCTTACAGAGAAGATGAAATGGACGAAATAATTTCTTATTGCGGACATATCATCTTAAATTCAAAAAATCAGCTTTATAAATACAGAGATAAAATTCTTTCTGCTGGAAAGAAAATAGGTCTCAGAATAAACCCCGAATGTTCAACACAGGAAGGTCATGAAATCTATGACCCTTGTTCACCTAAATCAAGACTCGGTATAACACTTAAAAACTTCGCTGAAATCGACCTTACAGGCGTTTCTGGTATACATTTTCATACCCTTTGCGAACAGAATTCCGACGACCTTGAAAAGACTCTCGACGCTATCGAAGAAAAGTTCGGAAAATATCTTTATGATATGCAGTGGATAAATTTTGGTGGCGGTCATCACATAACAAGAGATGATTACGACATTGAAAAACTTTTCTCCTGCATCAAAAGAATAAAAGAAAAATACAATCTCGAAGTATTTATAGAACCCGGTGAAGCGTTCGCTCTGAATGCAGGTTATCTTGTTACAACTGTTCTTGATATAACAGAAAACGATATGCCTATTGCAATTCTTGATACATCGGCGGCTTGTCATATGCCCGATGTTCTCGAAATGCCATATCGTCCTCCCCTTTATATGTCGGGTAAAAACGGCGAGAAGAAGTATTCATATCGCTTAGGTTCACAGACCTGCCTCGCAGGAGATGTTATCGGCGAATACAGTTTTGACGAGCCTCTTAACATCGGCGACAAGCTCATTTTTATGGATATGGCAATCTATTCTATGGTAAAGAACAATACCTTTAACGGAATGCCTCTCCCCGATATTGCGATACTTCATGAAAACGGAGAATATGAAATTATAAAGCGTTTTTCATACAATGACTTCAAGGAGCGTTTATCTTGATTAAAATAAGTTCACTCCCTAAAAACGACGGCTTTTATATGCCCGCCGAATATTCACAGCATAGCGGAACAATACTCATCTTCCCCGAAAGAAAAGGCTCCTGGCCACATAATGCCGTTCCCGCTGTAAAGACATTTACTGAAATTATAAATGCCATTTCAGAAGACGAAAAGGTTTTTCTTATAGTAAGCGAAAATACCGAAGAAAAAGCGAAAGAAATCTTTTCTGAAAACGAAAATGTCATCATAACAAAAATCCCACAAGACGACGCCTGGGCAAGAGATACAGCTCCGACATTCGTTACCGACGGCAAGAATGTTCGTGGCATAAACTGGCGTTTCAATGCCTGGGGCGGAGATTTCGACGGTCTTTATAAAGACTATGATAATGATGACAAACTCGCCGTTTCTTTTATGGATTCTATCGACTGTGATTACTATGACGCGTCGCCTTTTGTTTTAGAAGGCGGTTCTATTCATTCTGACGGTGAGGGAACGATTATGACTACGGAAAGTTGTCTTTTAAGTATGGGAAGAAACCCCGACCTTTCGAAAGAAGAAATCAGCGAAACATTATGTAAATATCTTGGCGGAGAGAAGGTTTTATGGCTTCCCCGCGGAATTTACAATGATGAAACAAACGAACATGTCGATAACGTATGTGCTTTTATAGGGCCTGCCGAAGTAGTTCTCGCCTGGACAGATGACGAAACAGACCCGCAGTATCCTCTTTCAAAGGCTTGTTATGATTATCTTTCATCGGAAACCGATGCTAAGGGAAGAAAAATAACGATCCATAAACTCCCAATTCCGAAAATACCCGTTTGTGTTCTTCCCGAAGATATGGAAGGCTATGTTTTCGAAGAAGGCGAAGATGTAAGAGAGATAGGAGAACGACTTGCGGCATCTTATGTAAACTTTTATTTCTCGAATAATTCAGTAATTCTCCCACAGTTTTCGGGTGAAAATGAAGAAAGCGACAAACTCGCTGTTTCTATAATGGAAAAAGTATGCAAGGGAAGAAAAATCGTTCCCATAAAAGCAAGAAACATAATTGTCGGCGGTGGAAATATCCACTGTATTACTCAGCAGATACCGAAAGGAGCGTTGAAATAAATGCGTAAAGTTACCGTTGCGGCAATTCAGATGAATAACACAAGAATTGTCAGCGAAAACATAGTAAAAGCCGAAAAACTCGTGAGAGAAGCGGCAGAAAAAGGCGCGCAGATAATTCTTCTGCCCGAACTTTTTGAAAGACAGTATTTCTGTCAGGAAAGAAGATACGACTACTATGATTTTGCAAAGAAAACCGAAGAAAATGATGCGGTAATCCATTTCAGAAAAATCTGTAAGGAACTTTCTGTTGTAATGCCCATAAGTTTTTATGAAAAAGACGGCAATACACTTTTCAACTCTGTTGCAGTAATTGATGCCGACGGGGAAATTCTCGGCGTTTACAGAAAAACACACATCCCCGATGACCACTATTATCAGGAAAAATTCTATTTCACACCGGGCAATACAGGTTTTAAAGTGTGGGATACAAGATACGGAAAAATCGGCGTAGGAATTTGCTGGGATCAATGGTTCCCCGAAACAGCAAGAGCAATGGCACTTATGGGTGCTGAACTCATCTTCTACCCTACCGCAATAGGCTCTGAACCTATCCTCGAAAGCGACAGTATGCCTCATTGGAGAAGAGCAATGCAGGGACATTCGGCGGCGAACATCGTTCCCGTTATTGCGGCTAACAGATACGGAAAAGAAGATGTTTCCGCGACAGAAGAAAACGGCGGACAAGAGTCTTCTCTCATCTTCTATGGTTCATCATTCATAACCGACGAAACGGGCGGAATACTCTCTTCTGCCGAAAGAGAAGGTGACGCTGTTTTAACAGAAACTTTTGACCTTGACGATGTAAGGGAAAAACAGCTTTCCTGGGGAATTTATCGTGACAGACGTCCCGAAACATATAGAATAATTACAGAAAGATAACATAAAACACCGTAGCGAAATAATGCTACGGTGTTTTTTGTCAGTATTCCTTCATAAAAAAATAAAAGGTTTTGTCATGATTTTATGCATAAATATCGTTGAACTATAAGGATTTAAATGGTATAATTATTGTGTATGAGCAAAATCTGAAAAATAAAAAAGAAAGAAGATTTTTTATGAAAAAGATAATTATCATAGCATTGTCTTTTGTTCTTGCACTTATAATAGGGATTTTCGTTATCAATGTAAGCGAAAAGGAAACCGATGTTACCGAAGAAACAACAAGAGTAGGTCTTATCCTTAACGGTCCACGAAATGACGGAAGCTGGAGTCAGTCTCACTACGAAGCGCTATGTGCTACCGCTAAGGAAATAAATTTACAGATAATCTGCAAAGAAAATGTTTCTGCAGAAAATGCACCCGATATAATAAGCGAACTTGTTGCGAATGATTGCAAAGTAATCGTAGCTAACTCTGCCATTTTCGGAGACGCTGTAACATACGCCGCAAAGGCATACCCCGAAACATATTTCTTCCACGCTTCGGGAACGAATTTTGATAAAAACTTATGCACCTATTTCGGAAGAATGTATCAGATACGCTATCTTACAGGAATAGTTGCGGGGCTTACAACAAAAACAAACGAAATCGGATATGTTGCCGCTATGCCTGTTTCTGAAGTAAACAGAGGGCTTAACGCATTTACTTTAGGCGTTAAAAAAGTAAATCCCGACGCTACAGTTTATGTTCGCTGGACAGATTCGTGGAGTGATGATGAAACAACCGCAAAGGCTTCCGAACAGCTTATTAAAGACCATAACATAGATGTTCTCGCTATGCATACAGACTCTTTAGAGCCACTTCGTATTGCAAATGAACATAATATTTACAGCATAGGCTATAATCTTGAAAACAAAGAAAGATTCCCCGATAGTTATCTCACCGCTGCCGTATGGGACTGGGAACAGTTCTATACTCCTCAGATACTCAGATGTCTTCAGGGAAAATTTGAGGGAAAGAACTATTGGGCAGGTCTTGAAACGGGAATGATAAATATTGCCGATATCTCGCCTATGATAAATCCCGAAGCAGAAAAAAAAGCTATGGAAGAATACGAAAAAATGAAAAACGGAACATTTGACGTCTTCTATGGTCCTGTTTATGATAACGAAGGAAACTTACGCATAGCCGAAGGCGAAAGTATGACAGACAACGCTATGCTCAATGAATTTGACTGGTATGTCGAGGGGGTCTCTATTGATGAATAAATCCAAAAAAATTCTTATAATATCGGCGATTGCCGTTTTTCTTCTGGTAATCTCTGTTATTATAGTTTCGGGAAAAGATATATTCCCCGATAAAAAACATACCGTTGGTCTTATTCTCACAAGCACAAAAGACGACAACGGCTGGAACAGCATGCATTATCAAGGTGTTTTATCAGCTTGTAACCAGCTTGGTGCAAAACTTATTGTAAAAGAAAATATCTCCGAAGGAACAGGTGATTGTGAAAAGGCTATCGAAGAACTTATCGACGACGGTGCTGAAATGATTATTCTTTCAAGCTATTCATATCCTCTGGAAGCAAAAGAAATCATCGACCGTAATCCTTCCGTTTCGTTCTATGGAATTTCGTCTGAATACACATCTGATAATATGACTTCTTATTTCGGAAGAATGTATCAGGCAAGATATCTCTCGGGAATCGTTGCGGGAATGACAACAGAAACAAACGAAATCGGATATGTTGCCGCTATGCCGAATAATGAGGTAAACAGAGGAATAAATGCTTTTACTTTAGGCGTTAAAAGTGTTAATCCTGATGCTGTGGTTTATGTTAAATGGACAGATTCATGGGATGATGCCGAAAAAGAAAAAGAAGCAGTAAATAAAATTCTTTCAGAAACAAATACAGATATTTTAACTTATCATCAGAACCAGCATAATGTTGCCGAAACTGCTGATTCTATGGGTGTATGTTCAATAGGTTATAACAAGGCAGTAGAAGGCTTATCAGAAAAATATCTTACCGCTGCTGTATGGAACTGGGAATCGCTCTATTATCAGATTATAAGAGAATTTATGCTCGGAAAAGCAAACTCTGTTGACCATCACTGGTATGGAATAACAGACAGTGAAGTTATCGGTTTATCAGAGTATTCTCCTCTCGTTT
>JAGAJQ010000146.1 GCA_017828955.1 Oscillospiraceae bacterium | reverse complement strand
GTGGCGGAATTGATAACGCATTCCCACACCACACAAACGAAATCGCACAGAGTGAGGCTTATATAGGACACGACTGGTGTAACTACTGGTTCCACGTTCATCATCTCAATACAGAGGGCGGAAAGATGAGTAAATCAAAGGGAGAATTTTTAACTGTTTCTCTCCTTGAAGAAAAGGGATATAACCCCCTTATCTACAGATTTTTCTGCTTACAGTCACATTACAGAAAATCACTCGCATTTTCATTTGAAAATCTCGATAACGCAAAGGTTGCATATACAAAAATTATTCAGAGAATAGTTCCGCTTCTTTCTGCAAATGATACTGTTGACGAAAACGCTTTCGCTGAAATCAGAAAGTCATTTGATGAGGCGCTCTCAAACGACCTTAACACTTCTCTTGCAATAACAGCACTTTTAGATGTTTTCAAGGCGAATACTTCAAACGCGACAAAGCTTGCTCTTATCAAGGATTACGACAGAGTTCTTTCGTTAGGACTTATAGCAGAAGCCGAAAAAATGGCTGAAGCTGAAAAGGGTGAGGAACTTCCCGAAGAAGTAGCAAAACTTGTTGAAGAAAGAAAGAACGCAAGAAAAGAAAAAAACTTTGCCCTTGCAGATGAACTTCGCGATAAGATAGCAGAAATGGGCTATATCATTGAAGAAACAAGACAGGGAACAAAAGTTACAAAGAAATAACGAGGTAATATAATATGCGTGATCTGCGTGATTTAAAAGATAACGGAAGAGGACTTCTTCTTAAAACACTTTTCAAAGTTGCGGGAGTTCTGGCGGTTGTTTCAGCATCTATTCTTATCGCAATTTCAATTGTTGAATGGAGAGCAGCCGAGAGTAAATTCGGCGGGCTTGATATCGACCTTGCGAACGCAACATTTACCCAACTCGATGAAATCGAAGAGGGCAGACAGATAGCGGTTGTAAAAACCGACAGGGGAGAGTTTAGGATTGCTCTTTTCCCCGAATATGCCCCCAACACAGTTGATAACTTTATAAAGACAGCAGAAAGCGGTTTTTATAACGGAACAACAATTATTTCAGGGGTTTCAAGCGTTTATTTCATAGGTGGAAATCCCGAGGATAAAACCGCTCTCCCACACGAAATCACAGAACATATGTGGACTTTCAAGGGTGCTGTATGTGCCGTTTCTCCGAACTATGATTCTTCTGATGTCGGAAACAGACTCCTTTTCGTAAACACAATAGAATACGACGAAGATACAGTAAATCAGCTTCAGTCGCTTAAAAAAGATTACGGTAACGAAGCACTTATAGATAACTACATAGAACACGGCGGGGTTCTCAATTTTGCAGGAAAATACACAGTTTTCGGTCAGGTTTTTGAGGGAATGGAAGTTTACGAAGAAATCTGTAATATCCCAAACGATGCCGAAGCGAGAACAAAATTCACAGAAGAAGTTAAAATCGAAAGCATTGAAATAACAACATATAAAAAATAAAGGAGAAAAAGAAGATGAAAATTTTTAAGAAAATAGCAGTAGCGGCATTATCATTATCGATGGTAACAATGATATTTTCAGGCTGCGGAAAAGAAGATTTACTCAAAGAAAAAGCAGACCAGACAGTAGCACCTGTAAACTTTACAGCACCCGAAATCGGCGAAAAGATTGCTGTTATCAAGGTTAAGGATTATGGCGAAATCAAGATCAAATTCTTCCCAGAATATGCTCCCGATGGTGTTGAAAACTTCATAGGTCTTTCAGAAATGGATTATTATGATGAACTCATCTATCACCGTGTTGTTGAAGACTTTGTAATCCAGGGCGGAGACCCCAAGGGTAGCGGTGAAGGCGGAAACAGCATATGGGGACAGGACTTTGCAGTCAGTGCATCTCCCAACCTTTATCACTTCTCAGGCGCAGTCGCTTACGCACACGCACGGAACGGCGGAAATGGAAGTCAGTTCTACATCGTCTGCACAAACGAAGGCGAAACATATGCAAATGGCGGCGTTCCTCTTACAGAAGAAATCATTGATCAGTATGAATACACAGATGAAGTAAAGTCACTTTATATGGAAAAGGGCGGAATTCCTTTCCTCGATGGCGGATATACAGTTTTCGGACAGGTTTTCGAAGGAATGGACGTTGTTTACGCAATTTCAGAAGTAAAGGTTGACCCACAGAACGATATGCCCACAAAGCAGGTCGTTATCGAAAGCGTTGAAATTGTCGAATATCAGGGCTAAAAACTCCTCTTTAAAATGCGTTTGGGCAGATTATACTAAAAATTTTGTTAATTGATATTAAAAATGTCAAGACTTTTATTGAAAAAGCTATTTATTTTTCTTTAAATTTGTGATATAATACCAAAGGTAATGTCTGTCTTTTAAAACAGCCAAGCATTACGAGGGAGATGAAGAATTGGAAAAATTCGTTATTAAGGGCGGAAGACGCCTTACGGGAGAGGTTGAAATAAGCGGTGCCAAAAACGCAGCCGTTGCTATTCTTCCTGCCGTAATTCTGTCTGACGAACCTTGTATACTTGAAAATGTTCCTGATATCAGTGACGTTTCCATCATCATAAGAATTCTTTATGAAATGGGCGCCGACATCAAGACTATAGATAAAACCACACTCCGCATTGACGGAACAGGCATAAAAGACGCAGTTGTACCCTATGAAATGGCAAGACATTTGAGAGCTTCATATTACTTCATAGGTGCACTTCTCGGTAAATTCAGAAAAGCAAGAGTAGCGCTTCCGGGCGGATGTGACCTTGGTGCACGTCCTATCGACCAGCATATAAAGGCTTTTCAGGCTTTGGGCGCTGAATGTGGCATTGATCACGGGATGGTTGATGCAACAGCCGATATGTTACTCGGTTCACAGATTTATCTCGATATGGTGTCTGTCGGTGCAACAATAAACGCTATGCTCGCGGCGGTTAAGGCAAACGGTCTTACAATTATCGAAAACGCCGCTAAAGAACCTCATATAGTTGACCTTGCAAACTTCTTGAACTCAATGGGCGCTGATATTATGGGCGCAGGTACTGATGTCATCAAGATAAGAGGGGTGAATTTCCTTAAAGGGACAACCTACTCAATTATTCCCGACCAGATCGAAGCGGGAACATTTATGATAGCCGCAGCGGCTACAAAGGGCGATGTTCTTATAAAGAATGTTATCCCTAAACACCTTGAATCAATCACAGCAAAGCTCGAAAAAATCGGCGTTAATGTTGAAGAATTTGATGATAGCATAAGAATTTCGGTTGACGGGCCTTTAGTTAAAACATCAGTTAAAACTATGCCTCACCCGGGATTTCCTACAGATATGCAACCTCAGATAGCAACTCTTCTTTGCCTTGCCGAAGGCACAAGTATCGTTACAGAAGGCATATGGGATAATCGTTTCAGATATGTTGACGAACTCAGAAGAATGGGCGCTGATATCTCGGTTGACGGTCGAGTTGCCGTTATCAATGGTGTCGGTCAGCTTCAGGGCGCACCCGTCAAGGCTACTGACCTTCGTGCAGGTGCAGCACTTATGATAGCAGGACTTTCCGCAAGCGGAATTACAGAAATAGAAGATATCTATCATATCGAAAGAGGATATGAAGATTTAGACGCTAAACTTCGTGGTCTTGGTGCCGATGTTGTTAAAAAGACAACCCCCGGCGGAACAGAAGTAAGAAAAGCGATCTCATAATAAAAACGGAGGATAAGAATGGCGAGAATTTACCCGCTTTTCAGTTCAAGCGACGGGAACTGCATTTTTATCGGAAGTAAAACAAGTGGAATACTTATTGACGACGGAGTTTCTTATAAAAGATTCTCCGTCGCTTTGGATAAGTGCGGAATAGAAATTTCATCTGTAAAGGCGATATTTATTACCCACGATCATTCCGACCATATCGGCGGGATAAAAACACTTACCTCAAAGCATAGTATCCCTGTTTACGCACTTCCATTAACAGCAAAGAAACTAAAAGAAAGCGAAACGGTTGTTTCAGAAATAAATCCGCTTACAGAAAGCGTTTTTATCGAAGAAATGGAGATTTCATTTTTCAAAACCCCACACGATACCGACGAAAGTTGTGGTTATAAAATAAAAACCGCCGACGGTAAAATATGCGCCGTCTGCACAGACCTCGGGTGTATAACCGATGAAGTCGATAATGCGATAACGGGTGCAGACCTTGTTTACATAGAAGCAAACTATGATGAAAATATGCTTAAAAACGGGTCTTATCCCTTTTATCTCAAAAAGCGTATTTCTTCAGATAAAGGTCATCTTTCGAATTCCGACTGCGCAAAAGAGATAGAACATCTCATAGAAAACGGAACAATGCGTTTTGTTTTAGGACATTTAAGTCAGCATAACAACACTCCCGAAAAAGCACAGACCACTATAGAAAACTACCTTTCGGGATATAAAAGAAACTGCGATTATATACTTTCAGTCGCACCCGTTGAAACAGAGGGCGAATGTTTTGTATTTTAATTCCGGGAAAAGGATATTTCCTTTTCCCTTTTTTGTAAATACTGAAAAATAATTACTGTATAGATTGTATTATAAAAAAGGAGGTTTTTTCTATGAAAAAGATAATTCCGCTTATTCTTTCACTTTTTATCCTTTCGGGATGTACAGTTACCACCGACACAAATCCACCCGTAGCAGAAACGGAAGAAATAACAGAAACAACTCCTGTAACAACAACTGCTGTTTCAGAAACAGAAGAAATTATAACAAGAATGCCTTCTGAAGTAGATGAATTTTCTGTTAAGTGTGTCGAAGAATTTTTCTCTGCCTTAAAATCAAAGGATAAAGAAAAGATATACGAACTTTCAGAAGCAACAAAAGGCTCTTCTACAGGATATTATGAAGGTTCTGTCGAATACTGGCTTGATAAGACAACCCTTTCGTCATATAAAATTTTAGGCTCTTATGCAGAAACTGCCGAGAATAAACAAGTCGGTTTCTATACACGCTATTATGTTCTCGTTGAAGCAGATTTCTCTGAAACTTTCCAGTGCGTTTTCAAAGAGGGAAAAAATCTTTACAGAGTTTATCTCGATGGCGGTGCAGTTCTTTTCGGAAGAATTGTTCCCGACGGCGAAGAGTATATAGATTATAACGGCGATGCGATAGTAAACCTTTGTACTAAATATGATGTCTATTACGGCAGGGATTTTTCAGGCGATCATTCCGTTCTTTTTGACAGAAAAACACCCCTTGTAACCCTCAAGGAATTTGCCTGGGTAAATCACGATGATATTTCTTCTATGGAAGATCTGACAAAAGCTGTCGAGGATAATATAGGTCTTTCAGATGTCGAGTGGGACGCTACAATACAGTCTAAATACTACAAAGATTATGAACGCATTCCAAGAGGCGGAAAATGGCATACATATAAGGTAGAAGAATATTCAAAGGAAAGATGCGTCATAACATACTACGCTGATGTAATGGGAATAATGAAAGCCTATACAGTCGAGTATCATCTTTCAGAAAACGAAAACAAAACGCCACGCATTGTTTCAGCAAAGAAAATAGGAACAACAGGTTTTTCCGCAACAGTAAATTCTATTTAACAATAAGTAATATTTTTAAATAAGATTACTGTTTGTAAACAAAGACGAAGAACGATATGTAATAATATAAAATAATTATACAAATAGTAAAATAAAACAGCGTAGCCGAGAGAAAGCGTACGCTGTTTTAAAATGAGGGAGGAAGTTATTTTGACAATAAATATAGTGTCTGTCGGAAAACTCAAAGAGGGCTATCTCCGTGAAGCGTCGGCAGAATATGAAAAAAGAATAAAGGGTTTTTCTAAAATAAATATAATAGAACTTAACGAAAGCCGACTTCCCGATAACCCGTCAGAAGCCTTGATTGAAAAGGCACTTTCAGACGAAGCTTTGATGATGGAAAGTTATCTCTCGGGAAAATCTTTCAATATCGCTATGTGTATCGAGGGAAAACAACTTTCTTCTGAAAAGCTTTCAAAAAAACTTGACGAAACAGGTGTTTTAGGATACAGCACAGTAAACTTTTTTATCGGAAGTTCATTCGGTCTTTCAGAAAAGGTAAAACAACAGTGTCATTTAAGGCTTTCAATGTCAGAAATGACATTCCCGCATCAACTCGCAAGAATAATGCTCCTCGAACAGATTTACCGTGCATTCCAGATTTCTTCGGGCGGAAAATATCATAAATAACTATCTTTTTGAATAGTTTTCACTCAGATTATTCCAGGTAAATATATCGGTCTCACCCGTCGGCGTAAGCCCCGCGAGAGACTGATATTTTTTTACCGCATCTTCGGTTTCATCGCCGTATATTCCGTCGATGCGAGGATAGGGAATATCATCTTTTTTCATAACAGAAAGCATTATCTGAATGAAATAGACTATATCTCCCGTATCGCCTTTTCTGATTATCGTAAAATTATCTCTGAAAGGCGAAATACCTCTCGGCGTTTCATAAAACGGAATGATAAGATTGTATTCTTCTATGATACTATCCCAGGTTTCGTTATCGACAACACCCGTAGGTTCAAAGCCCTTGTTTTTCTGAAACTCTGTTACAGAACTTCTTGTGTTGTCACCATAAATTCCGTCGGGAATAATTCCGTTTCCGCCGTTATGAATATCAATGTATCTTAAATACCCTTGCAGTTCTTTTATATGTTCTCTTCTGTCTTTTTCGGTATAGGGCATATCTTGAAATTTCTCCTTTACGAAATAGTGTATCCGGGGAACTGTTGCGGTCTTTTATCAAACCCGAATTTAAGATCCGAATAAACACCCGTTATCTCATTCCAGGTTATAGGCCCCACAACTCCCGATTGATCTATGCCAAATCTTTTCTGAAAAGCGATTACAGAGTTTTTAGTGAGTGGACCAAAATACCCCGTCGGGTTAACATCAGGTATTTCAGGATATGTTTTGCTGATATACGAAAGATACTGCTGTAAAAGCCTTACATATTCGCTTGTTATCCCTTCAGATAAAACTGTGTTCGGGTATAAAGCAACTCCCGTTTCGGGAAGCGGGGGAGGGGAACTTTCCGCAATTCCCGCATAGGCTCTGTAAATGTCGTTCCAGGTTCTTTCGTCGACAACCCCCGTCTGAGGGAGACCAAAAACCTCTTGAAAAGATTTAACCGAGTCTTCCGTCATCTGACCGAAATTCCCCGTTATGTCAACGGGCGAAACTCTTTCATAATAAGCACCGATAACCGCAAGATAATACTGAATAGAAAGAACGCCTTTTCCCTTGTCGCCCTTTTTAAGTTCTTCTTCATAGATTCTTTCTATGTCGCTCTGCTTTATTCCTTCAGAGGTAAGTTCAGCGAGTTTCTTGACACTTGTATAGATATAAGAAATTCTATACCATGTCGCCTCGTTCACAACTCCCGTAGGCGACATTCCGAAAACCTCCTGAAACTTCTTGACTGCATTTTCCGTGTCAACTCCGAAAACACCGTTTACTTCTGCGATTTTGGGAATACCGGGGTAGTTTCTTGAAATTCTGTTAAGTTGTGTCTGTATTGTCTTAACGGAATTTCCCGAATATCCGAGAGAAAGGTCTATCCCTTCAAAAGACGGCGAATTCGTCTGAACAGGAACATTCTTTTCTATATTGATGTTGTTTCCATAATATCTTTGAAGTATCTCATATGGCGTTAACCCTTGATTAGCGAGAGAGACAGTCCCCCATTGCGAAAGACCATCACAGGTAGCCTGCCTTCCGTCACAGAAAACAGCGAAGAAAGGCTCAATGTTTCCGTCTTTTCTCAGATAGGTGTTGAAAAGCTCATCAACAATTCTTGAAATAGGCTGAAAAATATCCCTTCCTTCTCTGAAAGCCATATCATAGGAGGTTGAGTTTGTTATATCAAAGGGATACCCTCTGCTTCGGTAAAATTCCGTATAGACTCTGTTCATAGCATACGAAACAATCGCATAAACATTTGCTCTTATCGCATTTTCGGGCCAGGTAGGGTATATCTCGCTCGACGCTACATTCTTTATGTAATCGGGAAAAGAAAGCGTAACATTCGGCGCATTCTGAGAGGGTTTTCCTAAATGAACGGTTATTGTTTCGGGTATAAATGGCTGACCTTTCATTCTTCATCCTCCATTTCGCCGTAAACTATTTCTCTTTGTGGATTATCCGAAAATTCTGTTATCGGAATAAGATTTACGGGCTGAATTGATTTTATCCCCGAAAAGATAACGACCCTTTCGTTCAGAACGGGGTAATATCCATCTGCCGAAACCCTTACCCTGTATTCAGAAAAAGGCTTTTCTTTCATAGATTCCTCGGGTGACTCCGATATACTTCGTGGCGGTGCGGTCAGTGAAATTTCAGGCGAAATTCCGTTTATATCGCTTTTCATAAACCTTATTATGTTTTCACCCTTTTCGTCATAAACAGTGATATTTGCGTTTTCTACCGGAATATCTCCCTTAGCGGTAGTGACTTCAACCTGAAGAACACCGCAGTCCCCGTCATTTTTGCAAAGACTTTCCTCAGATGAAAAAACGCTTATTCGCTCTCTCGCTTTTTCTGCTTCGGTTTCTGTTTCGTCAGGTTCAGGCAGCCTTTCTCTGTAAAGACGCATCATTTCGTCCATATATTTTTTGGTGAGTTCTTTTTCTTCGTTGTTTTTCAAAATACAAAACACCTCTTTTCATTAAAGTCTATGCTTGTACTTCTGAAAAAATGTTTCAAATTTATTGACTTGAATAAAATTTTAGGATAAAATATATGTATAACTTATTAAAGGAGAGATTTTATGAAAAAACTTCTGGAAATTATCTCAATCCTCGGAACAGTAAAGGATTTTGTCGAAAAATTTGCCGACAAGATTGTTGATAAAATCAAAAAGGCAGAGCCTATAAAGGTAAAATCAAACGCAGGTTCTGTTCTCGGCGTTTTGGGAATTATCTTTGCTCCCATTTTCCCCGTTATAACCTATGCTCTTTCAGCAACAGGTATGGCGCTTTCAGCAGGCGGAAAGAAAAGAGAAAAGTCAAAATCAGGTATTGCTCTTAACTCAGTAGCGCTCGCATTTGCGGCTATTAACTCAGTTATCGCAATAGTAATCGCAGTTATGTATTACAACAAGAAAGAAATTCCTTTCATAACAAAAAAGAAGTAAAAAAATAACGCTTGAGACAAATCGCCTCAAGCGTTTTTATTTTTGGTATGAGCAGACCGGTAAGCCGAGTTCTGTCGTGTGCGATAATCTATCTAAGCCGCCTTTGTAATATGCCCGCCGAGCAGACGTTAAGACATATTATACCAACCGGCGTTGCATCGGACAGGGTTTACACGTCAATGCGCTCTCACGCATCACGGTGAGCTCTTACCTCGCCTTTCCATCCTTACCTGAAAAATCAGGCGGTATATTTCTGTTGCACTTTCCCTGAGGTCGCCCTCGGCAGTAGTAATCTGCTATCCTGCTCTGTGATGCCCGGACTTTCCTAATGACTCTGATAAAAAGTCACTCTATCGCATAGTCTACTCACAAAATGTATTATACAACAACATTTCAGAATTTGCAAGTTTTATTATAAACCTAAAAGTTTTCTTGCGTTTTCGCCGAGGATTTTTTTCTTGTCCTCATCAGAAAAATCAAGGCTTTCAATAAATTCTTTTTCCATACTGCTTTTATGCCACGGAAAATCACTTCCGAAAAGAATTTTATCAGCACCGTGCTTCAAAACTATTTCTCTGAAAATATCTGTCGGCATAAAGTTCACTGTGTATGCAGTATCAAGATAAACATTATCAAGCCCTGCGATATACTCTAAAACTTCTTCCCAATGCTTCATTCCACCCATATGTGCAAGTATCATTGTCATCTCTGGAACAGCGTCGTGAGCTTTTCTTGAAGCCTTTGGAGGTGCGTGGACAAGGTCAGGCGATAAAGGATCCCAGCCCGCGTGGAATATAACAGGGAGAGAAAGCTCAGCGCATTTTTCATAAACGGGGAATACCTTTTCATCGTCTATAAAAAATTCCTGATAATCGGGGTGAAGCTTTACCCCATAAAGTCCCATTTCCTTTATTCTGTGAAGTTCTTCAAAAACATCTTCTGCAAAAGGGTGAACGCTTCCGAAAGGAATAATGTTTTCGTATTTATCACCCATTTCTTTTGCCCAGTCGTTGATTATTGTCTGCTGAGTGGGTTTTGTCGCAACGGGCAAAAGAACCGCTTTGTCGATAACGTCCGATTTTGTTATTTCGTCGATAGCGTCAATCTTTCCGTTTGAATATGCTTTCTGATTTGAAACAACTTCAAGCTTTGCTATTGCTTTCTCTGCGATTTTGTCATTGAAAGCGTGTGTATGAAAATCTATAACCATTTTTAACATCTCCGAAAAGTAACTGTTTTCTGTCCCTTGCATAAACTGTAATTAAGAAAATCTGTCCCCTCATTTTCTTTGATGATTATATTCTGAAAATTATGGTAATAATATCATCAGATGATCATCGAGTATTTTAAATCAGGAGTATTACAGCTATGTCAATTAAAAGGGGAGAAATCTATTATGCCGATTTAAGTCCCGTTGTAGGGTCTGAACAGGGTGGCATAAGACCCGTTCTCATAGTTCAGAACGATGTAGGAAACCGCCATAGTCCTACTGTCATCGCGGCAGCAATAACAAGCCGTCACGAAAAAGCAAAACTGCCCACGCATATAGACCTCTCAGCAGTAACCTGCGGTCTTGCGAAGGACAGTGTCGTGCTTTTGGAACAGATAAGAACAATAGACAAACGCCGTCTGCGCGAAAGAATGGGCGAACTTGATACCGCCTCAATGCAGAAGGTAGACGATGCTTTGTCGATAAGCTTCGGTCTCCATAACAGCAGTAATCTGCTTACATAGCCCGATTATTGCTTTAAGCCTCAATGTAGACCTTTTTCATTATCTGGTCTTCAACAGGTCTGTCGCCGAATGAAGTTCTTGTTTCTGCGATTTCGTCAACAACTTCCATTCCTTCAACAACCTTGCCGAAAGCAGCGTAGTCGCCGTCGAGGTGAGGAGCGTCTTTATGCATTATAAAGAACTGTGAGCCTGCTGAGTTGGGCATCATTGAGCGAGCCATTGAAAGAACGCCTCTTTCGTGTTTAAGATCATTCTTAACACCGTTTGAAGCGAATTCGCCCTTGATTGTCCAACCGGGGCCACCCATTCCTGTGCCTTCGGGACAACCGCCCTGGATCATAAAGCCCTTGATAACTCTATGGAAAATAAGCCCGTTATAAAATCCCATATTAACGAGCTTTTCAAAGTTCTTGCAACTTTCAGGTGCAATTTCGGGATAGAGTTCGAGTTTGATTTTTTTTCCGTTTGCCATTTCGATAATAACCATATTAAATCTCCTTTGAAATTTTTTGATACATATATATAATATTACATTTTTTTAAAAATGTAAAGTTATCAGAAAGAAATAACGCCTAAATGTTCGAGAAGAATTTTTGTTCCCATAAGAATAAGAATAATTCCACCCGTTATTTCAGATGCGGATTTGTATTTCATTCCGAAAACGCTTCCGATTTTAATACCTATTGCCGAAAGGATAAATGTCGTTATCCCGATAAGCGATACAGCGTGAATAATGTTTACATCGGGGAGAAGTGCGAATGTAACACCGACAGCGAGTGCGTCTATACTCGTAGCAATAGCAAGAAGAAACATATTTTTGAATGAAAACGAGGCGTCGGTCTCGTTTTCTTCTTTTGAAAGCCCCTCTTTTATCATATTTATTCCTATGATAGAAAGAAGTATAAAAGCTATCCAGTGGTCAAAAGTGACTATGTATTTTTCGAATGTGGTGCCGAGTAAATACCCTAAAAACGGCATAAGTGCCTGAAATCCGCCAAACCATAACCCTGTTATTATATAGTGTTTGACCTTTGTTTTACCGACAGAAAGTCCCTTGCATATAGCAACGGCAAAAGCGTCCATCGAAAGCCCTATTGCGATAAGTAAAAGTTCTGAAAACGACATACAAAAACCTCTTTTCAAAAATTATCGGATACAGTTTTTTATCCTGCACCCGATAAAAGAAAAAAGACTTCGGGTACATAGGATAAAACTCCTCGTACTCAAGTCTTGAAATTTAAGATAAGCCAGACTAAAAAGTCAGTATGTTGACTTACCACGCAACTTTTTGCGCCATCTACTCCCTTAAGATACAGTCATTTTAACATATTATTCCGTCTTGTGTCAATAGATGTCTGAAATTTCAGCAAGTTTTCGGGCGTCGAGTTTTTCTGCGAGATAATTTTTGAATTCTACCGAAAGATAGAATTTTTCTTCCTCCCATTTTCCTTTTGGCAGTATAACAGCGACAACATCATCTTTTCTTGCCTTTATATCCTTTATACATTCTGCACGACTCTGAAATTCCTCATAAGAAAAATTATGTTCCATAAAATCCTTTAAAAGATCTGCGTTTTCTGAAAAATTATATACATCACTGTCTTTCTTTTCAATGGCAGAAGCTAAGATAAAAGCCATCTGCTCCGAGCGGAACTTTTCCGAAAACAAAGGTGATGAAATATACTGTCTTATCTCATTTCCCGAAAGATTTTTCTCGCCCTTTTCTATAAAAACATATTCAGAAAGACTATCGTTATAGTATTTTGTCGGTGAAGAAATATTATAGGGGATTTCACCCGATATGCTGTCAACCGCCGTTGCAAAGCCTGTATTGTCGAGAAAAACATATTTTTCTATCTGAATATTCATAGTTTCACTTATCGCTCTGAGTGTTTTTTCACTGCCATATCTTCTGAAAAATTCGAAGATAGTTAAAGTTTCTGTCCCTGATTGACATACCATATCAGAGGGCAGAGGAACAAGATAAATCTTTTCTTCTGCAGATAAAAACCTCGCTAAAATAAAGGTTGTTCCCGATTTATGACCATTCTCACAAAGTATCATAAGAGTTGCCATATTAAGCGAATTATCGGGCTTTTTCAGTGTTTCTTTGACTTCATAGACTATCTTTTCGGGTTCATTTTCGTCTGCTTTTTCGATTAAAAACGACAAAATAAAAACTGTCCCTGATAGAAGGACAGTTGTTAAAATCAGAGTTTTTAAAAACACCATAGCTACGTTGTTGTATTTTTTTGACATCAGACCACTTCCCGTTAACAATATGTATATACAAAAAATACCAACGCTAAAAAAGGCGTTTTTTCAAAAAATATACATTCACAGAGTTCTGTTTATGCATAATTGTTGAAAACTATGTTGAAAATGTTGAAAGTCCACAAGCAGAAGAACTTTGAAGTTTGTCAATAGCTAAAAAACAATTTTTTTTGGTTTTTTTCTTCGGTTGACAAAAAAGGGGTTGTATCGTATAATTTAAAAGATGTATGCTGGGTTATACAAGAAAAGGCGTATCCTCTGCAATACCCTCAAATGCGTCACCTATGTTGATTATATGCGCATTAAGGCCTTTTTTTATCGCATATCTTATCGTCTGCGATGTTCCACTACGATCCTCTTTTATAACGCCTATAATGCAGTCAGACATATCTATCATAGTGAGATTTCTTTTTTTCATACAGCCCTTGTAGTATTCATCAGAAATATATATAACCTCTGATGATTTTTCGATAGTGTTGCGATATTCCCAATAATCAGCATTTTTGCGGTCTTCACCGAAAGTCTTATATGGCGAAACTGTTATCAGTTTTATATCGGGGTATTTTTCCATAAAGCTCATAACGATAGTAGAAGCCCACATATCAACGCCCATCGAAAGCCCCGCAACAAAAACGGTATAACCTTCCTGTATGCAGTCATATATTTGTTTATATAAAAGACTTTTCAGCATCATCGTCTGAACACTTCCTCTGTCCTGACAGGGAAGCTTTTCGGGACGATGACCTGTAAAACAGACCACTTTTTCTTTCATAAATAAAATCCTCCGATGAATTTGATTATATTATACACAAATTCTCATCGGTTGTAAAGGAGTTGAAACCCTTTGGAAAACTGTTTTTTACGCCGTGCCTATGCAGAAATACATCTCGACAGGGCAAGAAGAAACATAGAAAAGATAAAATCCTTACTGCCCGAGAAAACAAAACTTATGGCGGTTGTAAAGGCTAATGCCTATGGCCACGACGACGAAACGATGTCAAAGCTCTTCTCTTCTATGGGGATAGAGAACTTCGCCGTTTCAAATATCCACGAAGCCGAAAAACTCCGCAGTTACGGAATAAAGGGTGATATACTCATTCTTGGCTATACCTCGCCCGAATATTCAGAAGAACTTTCGCGTTTTGATATAATAAATACAGCCGTTTCTTATGATCACGCCAAAGCGCTCAGCGAAAATTCAGATTCGCCTCTCAGAATACATATAAAACTCGATACAGGTATGGGGAGAATAGGTCTTAAAAACGATTCTCCGATAAAAACTGCCGATGAAATCGAAAAAATATGCTCTCTTAAAAATATTAAGGTTGAGGGAATGTTCACACACTTCGCCGTTGCTGACAGCGATGATGAAGACGATATTTCATACACAAATTCTCAGAGGGATTTTATTCTTTCTGTTTCTGATGAACTTAAAAACAGGGGAATAGATATTCCTGCGGTTCATTTCCTCAATAGTGCGGGGGGAACGTATTACCCCGATGAAAGAAGTGCTTTTGCACGTTTCGGCGTTATGCTTTACGGACTTATGCCTAATTTCAAAAAGCCTCTTCCTTTCGAACTCGAACCCGTTATGGAACTTAAAGCAGAAGTTTCATATGTAAAAGAAATAAAGGCGGGCGAATATTTAAGCTACGGAAGAACATTCAGAGCACCTCACGAGATGAAAATTGCAACCGTTACACTAGGCTATGCCGACGGCTATTCAAGACTTTTATCCAACAAGGCAGAAGCGATAGTAAACGGAAAAAGAGTGAAGGTCGTAGGAAGGGTTTGTATGGATCAGCTTATGCTTGACGTTACAGGCATAGATGTCAGAGCAGGGGATATAGCAACAATGTTCGGTAAAGACGGAAGCGAAAAGATAACCGCCGATGAACTTGCCGATATCTACGGAACAATCGGTTATGAAATCATCTGCGGAATATCAATGCGCGTTCCGAGAGTTATTATTGATAATGGCGAAATAGTAAATGTAATTGAATATCGCCATAGTGTTTAAAAAACGCAAATAAATAAAAACAAAAGGGTACCCTCTGTATAGGGTGCCCTTAAAATTTCGATATAAAAAAGGCACTCTTCAAAGAGTGCCTTGATTTTATTACTTTGTGTTGTCGAGGTTCCAACGGAATGTTGAAATTCTCTGTGCCTTTGTGTTACTGAAGTTGATGTTATTTGTAAGAGTTGAAAGGTCAACATAACGATAGTCAGTCTTAGGTCTCTTACCTGAGTTTGCAAGAGCTGCCTTGATAGCGTCTGATGAGTAGTTTCTTGAAATTACCGCACCGAGCTTGTGGAAGTCTCTTTCGAATTCAACGATATCCTTAGCGAGTGTGATGTTTGTATCACAAACGTTGTAGATACCCTGATACTGATAAGAACCGTCCTGATTTAAAACACCGTTGATAAAGTCAACGAGGTTGTATACACAGCAGAACGAGAAGCCATAGTTACCTTCACCGTAAAGGAAACCTACGCCGTCCTTGTAGTCATAGATTCTGTCGTGAAGGTTCTGGTTGTAATCCTTTGAGTAAACGGGAGCGATTCTCATAACAACGCCCTTTGAGTTACCCTTTTTAAGAGATTTACCAAGTTCCTTTTCACTGTCAGCCTTCATCTTTGCATAGTTTGAGAAAGGCTTTTCATCGTTTGTTTCACGAACAGGTTCTCTTGACTTCTGAGGAGCATAAACCTGAATTGTACTGAGCATAAGAATATCTTTTATACCTGCGTCAACAGCTGTTTTATAGAAGTATTTGTCAACCTGAGCACTCTGCTTCATTTCAACGTCAGTGATAACTGAATCGAGGTCGTTGTCGGTTGAACAAGCGAGATGAATTACAGCGTCAAGCTTTCCACTTTCGAGAATAGGAGAAATCTTTGATTTATCTGTGATATCTGCCTGAAGGAAATTGAAGTTGGGCTGGCCGATAAGTGGGCTTGCCTTTGTGTCTGTACCGATTACGTTATTACCTTTCTGAAGAAGAGCACTTGTTACTTCTCTTCCGATAAATCCGCTCGCACCTGTAACTAAGATGGTTTTCATATATTCTACCTCCTGATGAGATAATTAGGATAAGAGGGAAAAAATCCTCTCTTTGCCACAACGTCATATCGTGGCATACGCCCGCTTATTTATAAAGGGGTGTAGTTGTTCCTTTATATTATAACAATAAAAAACTGAAAAATCAAGACCTAAAAAGTCTACTTTTACCAAAACAAAATAAATTCTTCACTTTATCAAAAATCGGCTTGTTTAAATTATGCAATTATGCTAAAATATTATTGAAAAAAAGAAGGTTAGCGATTAGTTACTGTCACAATTATCTAAAATATCATATACAACTTTGTTTATTTTTAAGGGGGGAATAACCCGTGGATTTCAGATTTACACTTGACAATAAAAGATACCACACATATAACTATTTTTTAAGAACGAAATTCGGCGGAAAGGTTATGAAAATCTCTCTTAACGGAGGGTTTACCTGCCCTAATATCGACGGAACAAAAGGTGTCGGCGGATGCACATATTGCTCATCATCGGGAAGCGGTGATTTCGCAGGTGATCCGTCTCTCGATATTCACCGTCAGTTTGAAGAAGTAAAGGCGATGATGACAAATAAATGGGAGGGAAAATACATAGCCTATTTTCAGGCGAATACCAATACCTATGCCCCTCTTTCGCGTCTTAAACCCCTCTATGAATCAGCGCTTTCAGAAAAAGATGTCATAGGTCTTTCGATAGCAACAAGGGCGGACTGTATTTCAGAAGAAATTGCCGATTATTTAAAAGAACTTTCAGAGAAAACCTACCTCACAGTCGAACTCGGGCTTCAGACAATCCACGACAAAACAGGCGAGAGAATAAACCGCTGTCATAGCTATGCCGATTTTTTAAAGGGATATAATATGATAAAAGACAGAAAAATTCCCGTCTGCGTTCATCTTATCAACGGACTTCCCGGAGAAACCCACGAAATGATGGTCGAAACCGCAAGAGAAGTCGGAAAACTCAGCCCCGATTTTGTAAAGCTTCATCTTCTTCATATAATAAAGGGAACGAAAATCGCAGAAGAATTCGAAAGAGGAGAGTTTTCACTGATGACACTTCCCGAATATGTTTCTGTTATCTGTGATCAGCTTGAAGTCTTACCGCAGGAAACAGTCATTCAGAGAGTAACGGGCGACGGTAAGAAAGAAGACCTCATAGGCCCTATGTGGAGTCTTAAAAAGTTTGTTGTTATGAATGAAATAGATAAGGAAATGGTAAGGCGCAATTCCTGCCAAGGAATCAAGGTTTAAAACGCCAAATCCACGGCTTATTTCGTCGTTAAACTCGCTTGAAATACCCTCGTATTCCTTCGCTCGTTTGCCTAGAACTAAACCGTGTCTTTTCGTTTTGCCGAATGGTCGTGTTTCTTGAAAATACAAGCAATCTTTTTGTTTTACCATAATGTTAAAAATCCGCCGGCGGTTTCACTTCGGCATTTCTTCGAAAAATTAGTTTTAAAAAAACAAAAACCTCGGAAATAACTCCGAGGTTTTCTCTTTTATGCATTAGCCTTTGAAGGCTTTTTAACTATATCAAGAATTCTTATGATAACGGGGTTTAAAACAATGTTTACAGCCATTTCGATAAGAAAATTAAATCCTACAAGTCCGCCTATCATATAAGCACCTGCCGATTCAAAACCTGCGCCTTGTGCCCACTGTGTTATAGTATCCATAAAGAAGATAGAACAACCTAAAAGGAAAAGCCCTGTGTTTACTATCGGAGTAACGATAGCCGCAGCGATAACCGCAACAGTTCTGTTTTTCTTTTCAACGAGTGAATAAACGATCCCTGCCATAAGACCTGCAACAGCACCCTTCAAAACACAGGTTACTATTGTTCCGGGAATGTTTATCGCGAGAAATGCGCCCGCATCTGTCAAAAGAACAATAACTCCGAATACGGCGCCAAGCCAGGCACCTGCTTTATATCCATACATCGCAGCGCCTACTACAATAGGAATAAGAACGAGCGAAATTCTGAAAGGTCCGATTGGCGGAATAACGAGTGAGAGCATCTGAAGCACGATTACAAGAGCTGTCAAAAGTGCAGTGCCTACGAGTGTTTTTGTGTTTTTTGTCATAATATTGACCTCCTACTGCCTCCCTTAAATTCAAGGTGAAGCGTAATAATTAGTCAAATTTACTTTTCGGGAGAGTTTTTCTTATAAATAATCAAAAGACCATCGGTAAGAAGAGTTTCATCAATGATAATATCGTTCTTACAGTGTGCAACAATAGTAGGCGCTATTCCGCCTGTTGCAACAACAGTAGCATCAGAACCTATTTCCTCCTTGTATCTTTCGATCATTCCGTCAACCATACAAGCTGTTCCGAAAACAATACCCGATTTCATCGAGTCAGCCGAGTTCTTTCCGATAACACTCATTCCGTTGAGTTCTGTGTTGATATCGGGGAGCTGTGCCGTTCCCGAAGAAAGTGCTTTCAACGAAACTTTAACGCCGGGGAAGATAGTTCCGCCGAGGAAACAGCCGTTTCTGTCGATAGCAGAAATAGTTGTTGCCGTTCCCATATCAAAAACTATGAGTGGCAGAGGATATTTCGCCATAGCACCGACAGCACCGCATACAAGGTCCGCGCCGAGAATAGCAGGGTCATCAATCTTGATGTTAAGTCCTGTTTTTATGCCCGATGAAACTACAATAACCCTACATTTGAGGAGCTTTTTTATAGCCTCTTTTAAAACAGGCATAAGTGACGGAACAACGGTTGAGATGATAGCACCGTCAAAGCCTTTTGTATCAACATCATAAAGACCTAAAATGTTCTTGAAGTCTATAGCATACTCATCTGCAGTTTTTGAAGATTGAGTTGCCATTCTCGCAGTAAAAACGAGTTTTTCATCATTATCAAAAACACCTGTTACAATGTTTGTGTTTCCGACATCAACGGTAAAAATCATTTTATTTCTCCTTAAAATAAATTTGCAAAGCTATTATATACTATAATCCTCTTTTTGTCAAATATTCGATAAGTTTTTTTCTTTCATTGACAACCTTTTCAGAGATTACAGCATCAAGAAGAAAAGAAAGTGCCTCGCCTATTTCTTTTCCTTTATAACCCAGATCAGAAATGTCATTTCCGTTTACAGAAAGGTCTTTTAAAGAAAGACATTCTTCTCTTTCATACATTTCTTCAGCCCTTTTTTCCATTCTGTCAATAGCGGGAAGTCTTTCTAATGCAAACTCTGCTTTCGACATTGAATCCGCCCTTAAAACATCGGTTAAAAGAAAGAATTCTTCTCTGCTGATTTTAGAAAGAATTTTCCTTATTTGCTTGTCAGAAAATTCATCGTTATTTTCCTTTGATGGCTTTATATAATGCATCGAAACAAGTGTGCTTACGACCTTTGTCATATCATTACTCTTTTTCAGACGATGCATAATTTCTTTTGCCATTTCAGCGGATATTTCTTCGTGCCCCTTAAAGTGACCGATACCCTTTTCGTCAACAGTAAAACAACGTGGTTTTCCTATATCATGAAAAAGCATAGAAAGCCTTACTTCGATTTTCTTTGATGACTTTTCAACCGCCTTTGCGATATGTTCCCAAACGGTATAAATGTGATAGGGATTTTTCTGTTCAAAGTCTATACAAGGCTTTATTTCTGGGATTACAACCGACAAAATTTCAGCATATTCCGTTAAAACCGAATAAACATTGTCACCCATTAAAAGTTTGTCAAGTTCAACAGAAATTCTCTCTGCCGATATTTCTTTAAGACCGTCTTTTAAAGAAAATATCGCTTCTTTTGTTTCACTTTCTATTGCGAACGAAAGTTGTGAAGAAAACCTTATTCCTCTCATAATTCTCAGTTTATCCTCAGAAAATCTTTCATAAGGATTTCCGACAGCCTTTATGACTTTGTTCTGAATGTCTTTTATCCCGCCGAAAAAATCAACGAATCCGTCTTTTTCGGAATATGCAATAGCATTCATTGTAAAGTCACGACGCTTTAAATCTTCTTCTAACGAGGGGGTGAATTCAACCGATAAAGGATGTCTTCCGTCTTGGTATTCTCCGTCTTTGCGATAGGTTGTTATCTCTATGTTTTCGCCTTCTGAAACAACGGTTAAAGTTCCGTGAGAAAGCCCTGTTTCTATTACTTTGTAATCCTTGAAACATTCTTTCATTTCGTGAGGCAGAGCGTTTGTCGTTATGTCAAAATCATAGGGGACTTTTCCTAAAATAAAATCCCTTACGCATCCACCTACAAGAAAAGCTTCAAACCCGTTTTCATAAAGAACAGAAAGAACATTTTTGATATTTTCGGGAATTTTTATTTTCTTATTCATCTTTATCGCCTTTCGTGTATTTTTCGTATAAAGAATAAAGATACTGTGTCTTGTTTTCAAGGAAGAAATAATGCGCAATATAGGGGATAAGTAAACAAAGAACAAGAACTATAATCGGTAAAAAAGCAATCTTTTCAAAGCATACAAATCCTAAAATACAGATAAAAAGAATGAGTGAAAAAAGAACAGTTACTACAAGATGGATAAATCTTTCGTGTTGCATAAACTGTATTCTTGTCAAAAGTTCTGCCGAAAGTTTTTCTTTGTCAGAAGTTTCTTTAATAAGTTCGTTTTCATAATATTCTATAATCGAAAGCATATATTTCTTCATAAAAAATCCCCGTTTTGAGTTTATTAAATTATAACTCTGTTTTTCATCATTTGCAATATCTCTTGATAGAAATAAAACAATGTGATATAATATCTTGTATAGTTTTTTCGGGGAGATGTTTAAAAAATGAAACATATAATAAATATTTTAAAGGGAGCGGTTTTCGGTATTGCCAACATAATTCCCGGCGTTTCGGGCGGAACAATGGCGGTTATTATGAAGGTTTTTGACCGTATAATAGATATTTTAACCCTTGATTTCAAAAAGATAAAAGAAAACTTCATTTTTATAATCTTTTTCGGAATAGGAGCAGTTTTAGGAATAGGCACAGCAGCCCTTTTGCTTAAAAATCTTTTTGAACTCTATTTCGTTCCGACACAGATGTTCTTCACAGGCGTTATTATGGGAAGTATCCCGTTTATATTCAAAATCGCCGTTACAAAAGAAACACCTATGAAAAAGATAAATATTATTCCTTTTGTTATAGGCGCGGTGATTACACTTCTCCCGCTTTTCCTTTCAGACGGAATGAAAACAATACCTACAAATTCAGAACCCACAGTTTCACTTATGATAATAATGTTTATCTTTCTTTTCATAGCCGCAGTTGCTATGATTATTCCGGGGCTCAGCGGCTCAATGGTGCTTATGCTTTTAGGCGGTTATCCACTCGCTCTTTCAGCAGTAACAGAACTTAAAATACCTTTCCTTATCGTTATGATGATAGGTGCGGTTTTGGGTCTTGTCGCAGGCGGAAGACTTATTTCGTTTATGCTCAAAAAGTTTCATCAGGGAACATATCTTGCTATCTTAGGTCTGATAATCGGCTCACTTTTCTCTGTTTTTCCGTTTGCGGAATTTTCATTCAATATTCAGGGAATAGTAGGAATTGTTCTTTTGGCCGCAGGTCTTTTTGTTCCTTTTATTATGGAACTTATCGGAAAGAAATTCTCAAAAGAGGAGAAATAAAATGGCTGATATATTCACACTCAGAAAACTTATCGAAGAAAGCGATAATATAGTATTTTTCGGCGGTGCAGGTGTTTCAACAGAAAGCGGAATTCCCGATTTCAGAAGCGTTGACGGACTCTATAATCAGAAATTCGATTATCCGCCCGAAACTATACTCAGTCATACTTTCTTTATGACCCATACAGAAGAATTCTACCGCTTTTATCACGATAAGATGATGTTCAAGGATAAATATCCAAACCCTGCTCATATAAAACTTGCCGAACTCGAAAAGAAAGGCAAACTCAAAGCCGTTATAACCCAGAATATCGACGGTCTTCATCAGGCGGCAGGAAGTGAGAATGTAATCGAACTTCACGGCTCAATGCACAGAAACTACTGTAAGGATTGCAATGCTTTCTATGATCTTTCATATATGATGGATTGTGACGGCATTCCGGGTTGTTCAAAATGTGGCGGAATAATAAAGCCCGATGTCGTTTTGTATGAAGAACCGCTTGATGAGAATGCTATCGAAAAAGCGATTTATTATATAGAAAATGCCGATGTTTTAATTATTGGCGGAACGTCTCTCGCGGTTTATCCCGCGGCAAGTTTCGTGAATTACTATATGGGTAAAAAACTTGTTCTTATCAACAAAACCGAAACACCTCTCGATGTAAGGGCGGATTATCTTATAAGGGGAAGTATCGGAGAAATTTTTTCAAGACTTTAAAAAGAAAAATCCTCCGCTTAAAAACGGAGGATTGATGTTATCTTTATTCAAACTTTGCCATTTCTGTTTCGGGGAAAGCACCATTCGGTTCAACATCTTTACTGCAGGATGCCGCAGCCCCCGGTTCGTCTATATAGACATAAACCACCATTGAAGGCGATGATGTGTTTGCTTTATCTATGAAAACAACAAAGCCGTTTTCATAATCAGTCAATTCCATCGCTTCAAGTATTTCAAGAACAGCAGGGTCTGTTGTTCCCGAACCTGTATAAACAAATGCGTAAGTTTCCGAATCGTTTGAAAGAGCGGCTTTAACAGCTGCTCCGTCGTATTTTGAGAAGATAAGCTGCTGAGTAGCAAGGCTTATTACTCTTGCGTCAGAAGATGCTCTTGATCTTTTGGCGTCCTTGAGATACCCCACCATAGCAACCCCTATTACAGCTGCAAGAACACCTATTATCGCGATAACTACGATGATTTCAACAAGCGTGAAACCTTTTGCTTTTTTCATTTTTGTCTTTAACAAGACACAACCCCTCTTTCATTGATTTTTAATGTTTAATACCATACCAACCAATATATTAACATATTATGAACAAGAATGCAATACCTTTTTAAAATATTATTTATATTATTTAAGGAGATTTGTTTATGTCAAGAAAATCCTTCAATGCGGGCGCACTTTTATCTCCTGTTCCGCCTGCACTTGTTACCTGTGGAACAGAAGAAATGCTGAATGTTCTCACAATCGGATGGACAGGTATCATCTGCACAAAACCACCTATGACCTATATATCAGTCCGCCCCGAAAGACATTCATATAATATAATAAAACAAACGGGCGAATTTGTGATAAATTTAGCCTCTGAAAATCTATGCCGTGCCGTTGATTATTGCGGAGTGCGTTCGGGCAAAAACACCGATAAATTCAAGGACTGCAACCTGACACCCATAAAAGCCGAAAAGGTTTCAGCACCCATTATCGCCGAATGTCCCGTTGCACTTGAATGTAAGGTTACAGAGATAAAACCACTTGGTAGCCACGATATGTTCATAGCAGAGATAGTCAATGTTTCCGTTAAGGAAAATCTTATTGATCAGAACGAGAGAATAGATTTCTCATCCGCACACCTTCTCGCCTATTCGCACGGAGAGTATTTTTCTCTTGGCAAAAAACTCGGCTCATTCGGATATTCTGTCAGAAAAAACAAGACAAAAAAGAAAAAGAAGAAATGAATATAGTCTTTAAACCTCGATTTATAGGGAAGTCTTTCTGACTTTAAAGTAATAGAAATTTTTTGGTTTTTTCAGAAAAAACTCTTGACAAACAAAATTTATCGTGATAAAATGTGCTTGAACTTGATAGTTCGCTTAAAGACTGTGACGAAGAATGGTCATCGAGAAAAGCATTAAAGAGAGCTGATGTTGTGGTGCAAATCAGTATGCTTATGTATCCCTGTCCTCTCACTTCCGAGTCGGAGATCCAAAAGGATAAAAAATCCGAGTAGGCGTTTCCCGTGTCTGCTACGTCAGTGCATAGAAGTTGACAGACTTCGAAGAGGTGGCGGTTTATATCCGCAATTTGAGTGGTACCGCGAGTGTTATAATAACGAATTAACACCCGTCTCAAAGCTTTAAATTTGCTTTGGGGCGGGTTTTTGTTTTACCCTGAAGCAAAAGCGAAAGGTGGAATGAATATGAGGAAAAACAGCATAATTTTCATAGGGGAGATACCAAAAGTCCTATGCAGTAAAAATATTCTCGGAGAAAATATGATTTGTAAAAGGAGCTTTTTGATATGATGGATTCAACTAAATACCGAGTGGGATATTTCCCCGTAGATAAAAAATATAATAAATGGGCAGAAAAGGACCATATCGAAAAACCGCCCGTATGGTGCAGTGTCGATATGCGTGACGGAAATCAGAGCCTTGTCATTCCTATGAGTCTTGAAGAGAAACTCGAATTCTTCAAAGTTCTTCTTAAAGTCGGTTTCAAGGAAATCGAAGTGGGTTTCCCCGCAGCGAGCGAAACAGAATATGAATTTTTAAGAACCCTCATAGATAAGAATATGATTCCCGATGATGTAACGGTTCAGGTTTTAACACAATGCCGTGAACATATCATCAGAAAGACTTTCGATGCCTGCAAAGGCGCACCGAGTGCCATTATCCATTTCTACAATTCAGTAAGTGTCGCACAGCGCGAACAGGTTTTTAAAAAGTCAAAGGAAGAAATCAAACAGATAGC
>JAGAJQ010000145.1 GCA_017828955.1 Oscillospiraceae bacterium | reverse complement strand
CCCCGAACGGATATTTTCATCGGTTTCACAAAGTTTTATTTCAACGGGAACAAAAACCGCTCCGTTAGCGCTTTTAACCGCCGTTCCCGATATACTTATTACATCTGCATCATAAGAATTATCCGGAAAAGCGTTTCCTGTTATAACCGCTTTCTGTCCTTCTTTTACCTTATATATATTGTTTTCAGAAACAAGTGCCGTTACTGTGGCGATATCGCCTTTTACATAAAGTTCACCCGAGGCGGAAACATAATCTTTATAGTTTATCTTTTTTATTTCGGTAATACTCGCTTTGGGAAGAGAGTTTCTCCATGCAATCGGAGAAACTATCGCCCCACCCACAGAGAGAATGAATGCCGATAAAAAAACAATTGTCTTTTTCATATAAAATCTCCTTTGAAACACATTTTCACAAAATATTATTGACCACTTGTTTTTTGATTATAAGTTTTTTCATAAGAATATTTTTATATTTTTCTGTAAAAGATAGTTTGAAAAGAGGTGTTTTAATTGAACTTTATTTGCTGTTCGGAAAATTGCAGATATCAAGAAAACGGATACTGCTCCTTAAAAAATCCGTCTGTTGTTTATGTCGGAAACAACAGTTGCTGGTTTTTTGAAGAAAAAAATAACTCTTCGGAGAAATCTCCCGAAGAGCCTTAATAAACTTATACTATTTTTTCAAACGCCTGTTTTAAATCCGAAACGGCTATTATCTCTATTTTATGTTTTCCTTTTTCGATATTCTTTTCAGAACTTTTAGGGATAATGCATTTTGTGAAACCGAGTCTTTCTGCTTCGGCAATACGCTGATTTATATGCGATACACTGCGAAGTTCTCCGCCGAGCCCTATCTCTCCTATCGCGATAAGAGAATTATCAAGTGGTTTATCTATTATTCCCGAATAAAGAGCGAGTGCAACGGGAAGATCGGCAGAGGGTTCGTCAAGGCGAAGTCCCCCTACTACATTTATAAAAACATCTAATGTTCCGAAGAAAAGACCTGCTCTTTTTTCGAGAACTGCAAGGATAATAGAAAGTCTTGAAAAATCAAAGCCCGTTGCAGTTCTGCGGGGTGATGAGAACCCGCTTTTTACAGAAAGCGCCTGAACTTCGGCAAGAACGGGGCGTGAGCCTTCCATAACGCAGGCAACGCAGGTTCCCGAAACATCTAAAGGTCTTCCCGACAAGAGCATTTCTGATGGGTTTTCGACCTCACTGAGTCCTGTATCCTTCATTTCAAAAACGCCTATTTCATTTGTTGAACCATAACGGTTTTTAACAGCTCTTAATATGCGATATGAAAGGTTACGGTCACCCTCGAAATGAAGAACGGCGTCTACTATATGTTCCATAACCTTAGGGCCTGCTATTGCGCCGTCTTTATTTACATGACCCACTATGATTATGGGTATTTCTTCTTCCTTCGCCGTATGCATAAAAAGATTTGTGCATTCTCTTACCTGAGTGATACTTCCGGGGCTTGAGGGCAGAGAAGAAATTGCCATTGTCTGAATAGAGTCGATAATGACTATTTCGGGCTTTTCGGCAGAAATTGTATCGCTTACCGCCTCAGCATCGGTAACCGACAAAAGATAAAGGTTTTCTGTGTTTACACCGAGTCTCTGTGCTCTTATCTTTATCTGTCTTACACTTTCTTCTCCCGATACATAAAGGATTGTATGGTCATCGCCGAAATACTGACATATCTGTAAAAGAAGAGTTGATTTGCCTATTCCGGGTTCTCCGCCTAAAAGGACAAGACTTCCCTTTACAAGTCCTCCGCCCAAAACTCTGTCAAGTTCTTTACTGCCTGTGGGGTATCTGATATCGCCTTCAATATCGATTTCAGAAAGTTCTTCTATCTTTTCAGCAACAGAAACGGGTTTTCTTGCACCCGATTTAACTGTCTGTTTCAAAGTTATTTCTTCAAATGTGTTCCAGCCGTTGCAGGCAGGACATTTTCCGTTCCATTTCGAACTTTCATATCCACATTCATTACACATAAAAACAGTTTTATTTTTTCCTGACATTTTATTATCCTCGTTTTTCAATAAATTCATTTATCCCTGAAAATATCGTGAAAGCAACCTCTTTCTGATACATCGGGTTTTTAAGTTTTTCAGCCTCATCGGGATTTGAAAGAAATCCGCATTCAACCATAACGGTCGGGTTTTCAGAGAAATAGCAAAGATAGAGTTCTTTTCCGCATAGTTTTATTTCACGCGAATTATCGGGCTGAATATTCTTAACAAAATTCTCCTGCATAATCCGGGCCAAAGTTTCGCTTTCGGGATTATTCTCTGAATAGAACATCTGTGCACCGCTATAATATGGGTCAGTAAAATTATTCTGATGAATGGAAATACATATTGCATTATTATGCTCGTTGAAGATATCAAGGCGGTTTTCCATATCGGATTCCTTTTGTGATCTTATCCCCTCAACACCTTTGTCGTGGATAGAAGTGTCGGTTTCTCTTGTGAGAACAACATTATACCCCTGAAGTTCTAAAAGCTCTTTGACCTCTTTTGCGATGTTAAGATTTATCCCCTTTTCGGGAACGCCGTCAGAAGTCGAGCACCCGCCGTCCATTCCGCCGTGACCCGCGTCAAGAACGATATAAAGTTCTTCATCGGGATATGTAAGAGATGTCGGAACTGTCATTTCAATGCTGTTTACGGCATAATATGCAGCAGTATAACAAAGAACCAGAGACATCATAACGCATATGGGTTTGGTGTAGCCGCGAAAATTCTTTTTCTTCATATAAAATCACTCCGCAAAAATATTTTTTATAACAATTTATGCGGAGTTTAAAAGATAAATGCAAAGAGTTTCCTATACCGATAATTTTACATTAGTAAACCTTAAATGTCAAGGCGAGATAAAGTCTGTGAGAAGAAAAATTCCCACCTATAAATATCTTTTTTACTCTTTACTTTTTTGTCGGAATGTGGTATAATATCACTTGTACGATTTAACGCATAAAAGTTTTTATGTTTTAAAATATAAACGAGAGGATTTTTAAAATGCCTATTACAGAATTACTTGAAAGAAATGCCTCAGATTTCGGAAGTGACGTTGCACTCGTTGAAGTAAACCCCGAAATCAAGGAAAAAAGAAGAATTACCTGGAAAGAATACGAACTTATCGAAACCGACCCTATTTCTCATTACAGAAGAGAAATCACATGGAAAGTTTTCGACGAAAAGGCAAACCGTTTCGCTAACCTGCTTTTACAGAGAGGGGTTAAAAAGGGCGATAAAGTCGGTATTCTTTTAATGAACTGCCTTGAATGGCTTCCTATCTATTTCGGAATACTCAAAACAGGTGCACTCGCTGTTCCTCTTAATTTCAGATACACATCAGACGAAATAAAATACTGCCTTGATCTTGCTGAAGTTGACATTCTTATGTTCGGCCCCGAATTTATAGGAAGAGTTGAAGAAATCGCCGAAGAAATCAGCAGAAACAGACTTCTTTTCTATGTCGGTGAAGGTTGCCCCTCTTTTGCGGAACATTATGATAGCCTTGTATGCAACTGTTCGGGTGAAAAGCCTGATATAAAGCTTACAGACGAAGATGACGCCGCTATTTATTTCTCATCGGGAACAACAGGTTTCCCCAAGGCTATTCTTCACGACCACACAAGCCTTATGCACTCGGCTACTGTTGAACAGAAGCACCACGGTCAGACAAAGGATGATGTTTTCCTCTGTATTCCTCCTCTTTACCATACAGGTGCTAAAATGCACTGGTTCGGAAGTTTACATTCAGGTTCAAAGGCTGTAATCTTAAAGGGCGTCAGTCCTAAAACAATTTTACAGACAGTTTCAGATGAACTCTGCACAATAGTATGGCTTCTTGTTCCCTGGGCACAGGATATTTTAGACGCTATCGACAGAGGCGATGTTAACACTGACAATTACAGACTCTCTCAGTGGAGACTTATGCATATAGGCGCACAGCCTGTTCCTCCATCGCTTATCGCAAGGTGGAAAAAGCAGTTCCCCGACCATTCATACGACACAAACTATGGTCTTTCTGAATCAATAGGCCCCGGATGTGTTCATCTTGGTGTTGAAAACATACATAAAGTCGGTGCTATCGGTGTTCCCGGGTTTGGATGGGAAGTAAAGATAGTTGACGAAAACGGCGAAATCGTCGAAAAGGGCGGCGTTGGTGAACTCTGCGTCAAAGGCCCCGGCGTTATGAAATGCTATTATCGTGATGAAAAAGCAACCGCCGAAACTTTAAAGGACGGCTGGCTTTTCACAGGAGATATGGCAGAACAGGATGAAGACGGATTTATCTATCTCGTTGACAGAAAGAAAGACGTTATCATCAGCGGTGGTGAAAACCTCTACCCTGTTCAGATTGAAGATTTCTTACGCAGTCATCCCGATATAAAGGATGTTGCTGTTATCGGTCTTCCCGATAAGCGTCTCGGTGAAATCGCAACTGCTATTATTTCACTCAAAGAAAATTCAGCCTGTACAGAAGACGACATAAACGCATTCTGTCAGAAACTTCCGAGATATAAGAGACCTCACAAAATTATCTTTGCGGAAGTTCCCAGAAATCCCACGGGTAAAATCGAAAAGCCAAAGCTTCGTCAGATTTATTGCGGTGAAAGCCTTGTTTCAAAGCAAATAAAGAACTAAGATGACAAAACTCCCCGAACAGAAGTTCGGGGAGTTTTTTGTTTATTCCAATCCTTTTAAAGCTCTTATCTCATCCTTACTGAGCTTGTTTGCTTCACCATCCTTAATGATAGAAACTTCGCTCTTATGAATGATGAATGATGCACCATCTGAATTTTCGGGCTTTACTTTGAGTTTTCCTGTTATGAGGTTTACTTCTTCAACAAAGCCATTTCCGCTTGGTGTACTTACATAAGCGTTTACCTTGGGGGTTGTTCTGATTAAATCCTCGTAACTTTCCTGTTCGTATTTAAGGCAACACATAAGTCTGCTACAAGTTCCCGAAATTTTTGTGGGGTTAAGAGAAAGACCCTGTTCCTTAGCCATTTTAATAGAAACAGGCTGGAATTCACCTAAGAAACCGTTGCAACAGAATGGTCTTCCGCAGATACCGAGTCCGCCTAACATTTTGGCTTCATCACGAACGCCTATCTGGCGAAGTTCTATTCTTGTTCTGAAAACAGACGCAAGATCCTTTACAAGTTCACGGAAATCGACTCTGTTCTCCGCTGTGAAATAAAAGAGAAGTTTATTGTTGTCGAATGTGCATTCAACATCAACGAGTTTCATATCAAGCTTATGCTTTGAGATTTTTTCTTCGCAGATCTTGAAAGCTTCTTCTTCTTTTTTCTTGTTTTCTTCAACAGTTTCAAGATCTTTATCCGTTGCTATTCTGATAACGGGTTTTAAAGGTGCTGAAAGTTCGCTATCGGGGACTTCTCTGTTTGAAACAACTACTGTTCCGCACTCAACTCCCCTTGCGGTTTCAACGATAACTTTCTGACCGTTTTCTATCTTTTCTTTGCCGGGTGCAAAATAATAAATCTTCCCGACACTTTTAAATCTGACTCCTATAATTTCAGCCATCTTAATACTCCTTAAAGATAAAGATTATATATCTGTCCGCAGAGCGATGCAAACTCTATCGTTGCGGAAACATTGGTATCGAGTTTTTTTATCGATTCGGTTATGATATGATAAATTCCCTCGATCTTTTTCGATGATACTTTTGCGGAGATTTTTTTCGCTCCCTCGGGGTAGCAACTGATATATTTTCCGCCAAAACGCGAAACAGAGGCATCTCTCATTATTTTAGCAAGTGCATAAAGAGATTCTTTTATATCCACGCGTTCACCCTCAATAGCAGAGAGAAATTTAAGGGTATTATATTCGTTCCATTCTGCGATGGAATCGGCTATATTCTTTACTGTTTCTATTCTTTCTCTTATTTTTTCATCAGCAATATAGCTTTCGCATTTTCCTATGTTTCCGTGGAACGCAGAAACTGCCAATGAAATTTCCTCTTCTGAAAAGCCTTTTTCTGTGAGTGCTTTTATCGTGTCTTCTTCAGTGCATTCGGTAGCACCGAAAGAAACCACTCTCGAAAGGATTGTAGAAAGCATAAGGTCTTTTGAAGAAACGGTAAAAATGAAATAAGCAAACCGCGGTGGTTCTTCAATAACTTTTAAAAGTGCGTTCTGTGAAACAGACGACATATTATCGCAATCGGTAAAGATATAGACCTTTTTCTCAGCGTCGTTGGGGGTGATGAAAGCGTCTGCCATAAGATGACGGACGTGATCCGCCTTAAACCCCTGTAACTTGCCTTCGTGTTCGGCATAGATAACATCGGGGTGGGCGTGTATTCTTTCGCTTTCAACAAGCTTTGACGCAATATAATCGGCAATTTTTTTCTTGCCAAGCCCCTTTTCTCCGAAAATGAGAAAGGAATGAGGTATTCTTTCGGAAGAGAACATCGCATCAAGCGATGATAAAATATCTTCGTTACCGTATATTTTTTCCATACTAAACCTTTTCATACCTTTCAACATCGGTTACGAAAATAGTTGCACCGCCGACAGAAACTTCAATCGGTGGAGAAGGCATAGCGCCCCCGCCGAAAGAGGAATTCACAAACGGAACAAACTGTTTTCTTCTACGGCTTTTTTCTGAAATTATTGCGATAACGCTATCAACCTTTTCATCTTCAACGCCTATTAAGAAAGTCGTACTCCCCGATGAGAGAAAACCGCCTGTCGAAGCAAGTTTTGTGGCATAATATCCTGCGTTTATAAGCGCTGTTCCGACACTTTTGGTATCATTATTACTGACAATGGCATATATAAGTTTCATTACATCGCCCCTTTATCGCAAAGATTCGAAAAAATTCCGTTACATTCTATTTTACCACATTTATCTCTGAAATGCTATACCTTTTTAAAATATTAACGGAATTTTTATCTATAACTTCCCCTGCGACAACTATGGGGATACATGGCGGGCAATGGGTTATATTATGTGCGCATATTCTACCCTCGGCGTCATCAACAGCGACTTTTTCGCTTTCAGAAAAAGTTGCTTTTCTTATTGACATCGCTTTTTCGGGAAGAATGAAAGGAGTTTCATCTTTTCTTATAAGAATCTTAGGCTGAATTATTTTTTCCATAGCTTCGGCTAAAGCGTTATAATCTTCTTCGTCATCCATAAGAGAGAAAAGAAATGTTGTATAATATTCATCTGAGTATTCACATTCAATTCCGTTTTCGCGAAGTCTTTCGGCAAGGTCATTTCCCGAAAGCCCTGCTTTATATGCCTCAACTGTTAAATGAAGAACATCATCTCCGATAAAACTCCAGGCGGGAGAAAGACGACTTTTAAGTTTTCTCATATTTTCAGACTGCATCTGCATAAGTTTCTTGCCTGATTCAGAGAGCGTCCAGTTACAGCAATCAAGTGACGCTAAAATGAGATATGAAGGGCTCGAAGAACCATATAACGACTGTTTTTCTTTTATTAAAGAAGCATATTCATCACTGTTTGTGTGAATATATGCCCCGCCTGTGAGAACGGGTAAAGTCTTATGTGCCGAATCACAACATATATCTGCGCCGAGTGTTATCGGGTGCTGATTTTCATCAAGAAAAGCAAGATGTGAACCGTGTGCGTTATCAACGATAAGAGGAACATTATATTTCTTGCAGACCTCTGAAATCCCCTTTATATCGGCAATTCTTCCGTAATAATCGGGAGATGTTATATAAACGGCAGAAACATCTTTTTCTTCTGAAAGAGCTTTTTCGATATCAGAAGGAGTGACAGAAGACGAGATCACATCGGCGTTTTCACCCGTTACCCAGATGACGTCGGCGTCGATAAGCGCGCAGGTATTCACAAACGCACGATGAGCGTTTCTTGCAGCTACTATTTTTCCATTTTCACCGACAACGGCTGAAAGCATTGTCTGTATTCCGAGAGTTGAACCGCCCGCGGAATAGAATGTGTGTTTTACTGAGAAAACCTCTGCGGCGTTTCTTTCACTTTCAGCGATAATTCCTTCTGCTTCATAAAGACTATCAGCGCCTTTAACCTCGGTTATATCCATAAGGTGACATTCGGCGAGAGGGTGGATCCAGAATTTTCCCTTATGACCCGGCATATGAAGTCTTAAAGAAATATTTTTTTCGTAAGAATGAAGAAAATCGATGATGGGTGTTGTCATAATTTAAACCTCTTAAAATTATTCTGTTTTTCTGAATTTAATCAGAATTCCTATTCTGTCGGCAATATTTTTTCTTGCCCTCGAAACAGTTCTCGACACAGTCGATTTTGAAACACCACAGCGTTTCGCAATTTCTTCCATATTGAGATTTTCGCTATAATACATAACGACATATTGCCTCTGTTTCGGGCTGAGTTCTTGATTAATAACATACGCCAGAGCCTTTTTTATGAGTTTCATATCAACTCCGTTTTCTTCCGACGGGGCATCGGTAAAAAAACTTTCATTGGAAACTGCTTTCTGGCAGAATACATCAAATGGAATACGAATTTTTCCCAAGTTTACTCACCTTCAGTCAAAAAATTAAAGCAAAAACAAGAAAATTATATTCCGAAATCCCTCGAGTTTTATTATAGAACATATGTTCCATTTTGTCAATGACTTTATTGAAATCCTGAATTACTATGTATTTTTTGAAACAGTAATCATAAAATAGTCTTGAAAACACACACAATATGATATATAATTTAAATGTATATGAAAACTTATCAAAGGAATTTACTATGAAAAAAGAATTTATATTTGTAATACTTCTTTCGGCACTTTTGATAACCCTTGTTTTTTTCACAACTATGCCGGGGCGAAAAAGGGCTGAAGAAAAAAAGAATGCTGAAACTTCGGTTTCTGAAACAACTCCGATAGTTACTACAACAGAAAAGAAAAAGCCCGAAATTGACGCGGACAACCCCTGGGCGTTCTATATAGTAAGCAGAGATTATCCCCTGCCCGAAGATTTCAAAGTTTATCCTAAAAAAATCCAGGGCGATTATGAAATGGATTACCGTGCTGCAAACTATTTCCTTGATATGAAAGAAGCCGCTGCCGAAGAGGGAATTGAACTTACTGTAATTTCTGCGAAAAGGTCAAGAGAATATCAGAAACAGCTTTTCGATAAAGAGGTTGAGTCTTACAAGTCACAAGGATTGACCGATGAAGAAGCTTTTGAAGCTGCAAGAGAATGGGTAGCACTCCCCGGTGAAAGCGAACACAACTCGGGGCTTGCCGTTGACCTTAATAGTCTCGACGAAAGCTTTGAAGAAAGCGACGCTTTCAAGTGGCTTTCAGATCACGCACACGAATACGGCTTTATTTTAAGATATCCTAAAGATAAAGTCGGAATAACAGGCGTTCAGTATGAACCCTGGCATTACAGATTTATCGGCGTTTATCACGCAACTCAGATCAAAGAAAAAGGTATAACACTTGAAGAATACTATGACGAAATATGGGGTGAACAGTAAAAGATGGGTGGAATAAATCAGAAACTCAAGCTTATGTATCTTGCTAAAATACTCAACGAAAAGACAGACGAAAATCATCCTCTTACATTCGCAGAGATAAAAGATGAGCTTTCGAAAAATGAAATTGATATCGAAAGAAAAACATTCTATGACGATATAAGACTTTTACGCGATTTCGGAATGGATATTGAGTCGACAAGAGGAAAATCTTTCGGATATTATGTTTCATCAAGAAAATTCGAACCCGCCGAACTAAAAATCCTTGTTGACGCTGTTCAGTCCTCAAAATTCATAAGCGAAAAGAAATCATCAGAACTTATAACAAAACTCGGTTCACTTGTCAGTGAAGCACAGGCAAAACAGCTGAAAAGAAAGCTCTATATAACAAACAGTGCAAAAACCGAAAAGAACACCTACTACAACATTGATGCTATTCATACAGCTATTTACGAAAACAGACAGCTTTCTTTCAGATACTATGAATGGAGTCAGAATAATGCAAGAGCCCAGAAAAGCGTAAAGAAAAACGGTCAGAAGTATGTTATCAGTCCGTTTGCACTTATATGGAACGATGAAAACTATTATGTTGTTGCATATTACGGCGAAAGAGATGACATATCGCATTTCAGAGTTGACAAAATGGGTGATGTTGCTATAACTTCTGATGAGAGAGAAGGCCACGATCATTTCAAGAACTTCAATCTTGCCGAATATACAAAAAAGACTTTCGGAATGTTCAGCGGTGAAGAAATAGAAGTAAAACTGAAATTCAGAAAAGATAACAAGCTTTTAGGAGTTGTTGTTGATCGTTTCGGAAGTGACTTATATATTTCCTCACCCGATAGTGATCATTTCGCCGTTACTGTAAATGTTACACCCAGCCCTACTTTCTGGGGATGGATTTTCAGTTTCGGAACAGATGTTGAAATAGTTTCTCCGAAAACACTCAAGAAAGAATATGTAGAGAAACTCATAAACCTTATCGAAAAGAACGGATAAATAAAAACCCGATAACTTTAAAAGTTATCGGGTTTTTTCTATCTTCTGTAACTGTTTGCAAACCTTCCGAAAAGAATAACGCTTGCAATTACGGCTATAAGTGAGATTTTCTGAAAAATCTCGGGAATAACGCCGTTTGAGGCAAGTATCATAAGAACTACCCCTATCGCTATTACCGAAAAATTTATGATATAGGCAATAACGAATTTACGAAAACGCTTATCATCCATTAATATTCGCCTGTAAGTTCACGATAAAGACCGAGATAAAGTTCTGCTGATGTATCCCAGCTGAAGTCGCTCTTCATAGCGTGTGTAACAAGTTTGCCCCACTGTGCTTTCTTGTCATAGTATTCCTTCGCTCTGCGACAAGCGTCAAGCATATCGTGAGCGTTGTATGTCTTGAATGTAAATCCGTTTCCGCCCTTGTCGCCTGCGTCCTGAATAGAGTCACGGAGTCCGCCTGTTTCACGAACTATCGGAATTGTTCCGTAACGGCAGGAAATCATCTGTGCAAGTCCGCAAGGTTCACTCTGTGAAGGCATAAGGAACATATCACAACCTGCATAGATCTTCTTTGAAAGATCGGGGAAGAAGCCGATTGTAACGCTTACTCTATCGGGATAACGCCAAGCCATTTCGTTGAAGAAATCTTCATAGATTTTTTCACCTGAGCCTAAGATTACGAACTTATAGCCAAGGTCAACTATATCGCTGAAAACGTATTTGATAAGGTCAAGTCCCTTATGTGAAACGAATCTTGTAACGATACCGATAACGGGTTCGTTTCCTTCCTGAAGTCCAAGGTCAGCAAGAAGCTGTTTCTTACAGATAGCCTTGCCCTTCTTATCCTTTGTTGAGAAGTTTGCAGGAATAATGGGGTCTGTTTCGGGGTTGTATCTTTCAAGGTCGATACCATTAAGGAAACCGCAGAGTTTATACTGCTTGTTAGCGAGCGCTCTGTCAAGTCCGTGTGAATACCAGGGGTCGAGAATTTCCCAGGCATAGCTTGGTGAAACTGTTGTTATCTTATCGGCACATTCAATAGCGCCCTTCATCATATTAACGCAGCCGTCATACTGAACAACATTTGCGTGATACATAGGAAGTCCTAAAATTTCGCTTACGAGTTCGAGGCCGTATTTACCCTGATACTGAATGTTATGGATTGTAAATACTGTCTTGATGTCTTCATAACCCATCTGATAGCGATAGATTGTTGAGTAATAAACGGGAACCATAGCTGTCTGCCAGTCGTTACAGTTTATAACTTGAGGCTTAAAATCAATGTATTTGAGCATTTCAAGAATCGCTCTTGAGAAGAATACAAATCTTTCAGCATCGTCATAGAAACCATAAAGTCCGTCTCTTCCGAAGTAGTATTCGTTGTCGATGAGGTAGTATGTAACACCGTTTACTTCACCCTTCATAATTCCGCAGTACTGCTTTCTCCATGCAACATCAACTGTGAAGTTTGTAACGAATGTGAGTTTTTCACGAAGTTCCCACTTGATGTTTTTGTAAAGGGGCATTACAACGCGACAGTCGTGTCCTGCTTTGTTCATAGCAGCAGGAAGTGAACCTGCTACATCAGCGAGTCCGCCTGAAGCAATATAAGGGAGTGCTTCACTTGAAGCATAAAGAATTCTCATAATAAAAATCCTCCTGTGATAATCTTTCTTTTATTTATAGGGCAAAAGCGGTATAGAAAATTCCTACACCGCCTATGTTTTCAATTAGATTTTTGCGCCCTTGCCTACATAAAGTGGGTAATACTGTGAGCCTGTAAGGTTTCTGAAATCCTGAATTTCAACCGACTTGTCTGTGATTACATAGTTTACATCACACTTCTTGCCGATAACTGTATTCTGCATAATGATTGAATTCTTGATAACAGCGTCTTTTCCTACCTTAACGCCACGGAAGAGAATTGAGTTTTCAACTGTTCCTTCAACGATACAACCGTCAGCGATGAGTGAATTCTTTACACTTGCACCAATGCCGTATTTAGCGGGTGCGTTATCTCTGATCTTTGTATAGATAGGTCTCTTTTCGAGGAATATCTTATCTCTTGTTTCTGTTGAAAGCATAGCCATATTAGCCTTGTAGTATGTGTCGATAGAGTCGATCTTTGCATAATAGCCTTCGTGCTTATAAGCCATAACTACATATTCTTTTACTCTTGCCTGAAGAACATCCTTTTCAAAGCTGTAAAGGCTCTTGCTTGCGCATTCAAGAACGATATCCTGAAGGAAATCCTTCTTGATGAGGAACATATTAAGGCTTACATCGCAGTCACCGCTGATCTGTGGTCTGATGAGAACATCTGTTACTCTGCCTTCTTCGTTGATACCGAAAACAGTTGAGTTCTTAGCCTGTTCCATTGAAATTACGCTCTCTGCGTAAACTGCTGTGATATCAGCACCTGTCTTGATATGCTGTTCAACGATAGGTGTGTAATCAATGTTTGTGATAACGTCACAGTCTGAAAGAAGAACGTATTCAGCGTCTGAATTCTTAACGAAATTGATAACGCCATAGAGTGCTTCAAGTCTGCCACGGTACATACCGCTGTCAACATGACCGAAAGGAGGAAGAAGATGGAGACCGCCCTGCTTTCTTGCAAGGTCCCATTCGCGTCCTGATCCTAAGTGGTCAAGAAGACTCTGATAGTTGGATTTTGTGATAACGCCCACTTCACCTATTCCTGAGTTTACCATATTAGAAAGCGGGAAATCTATCATTCTGTATCTTCCGCCGAAGAGGACAGAACCCATTGTTCTTTCCTTTGTAAGTTCAACAACGGAGATATCATGCATATTTGCAAAAATCATACCAAGTACTTTTGTTTTACCAGCCATCTTTATCGCCCCCTTAAACATTTTCCGTTACATTTTCCTTGGGAGCAATCTTTTTGCCCTCGGAAACTGTCAAATTATGACCGATAACCGCAACGCCCCAGCTGTCTTTATCTGTAACAGATTCGGGACGAGCGCCTATTGTTGCATATTCGCCTACTATACATTCTTCGCCGACAATAGCGTATTCAACCACTGCGCCTGCCTTGATTACAGAGCCTGGCATAATGATACTGTCTCTTACAGTAGCACCTTCTTCGATTGTAACGCCGGGGAAGATAATTGAGAAATCAACATTACCGTTTACAACAGCGCCTTCAGAAATCATAGAGTTTTCAATCTTAGCTGATGAACCTACATACTGAGGAGGCATATTTGCTGTTCTTGAATAAATCTTCCAGTCGGGATCGTAAAGGTCAAGAGGAATGTTGGGGTTTAAAAGGTCCATATTTGCTTCCCAGAGGCTGTCGATTGTACCAACGTCTCTCCAGTATCCTTCGAAAGGATAAGCAACGAGCTTTTCGCCTGCATTTAACATATTAGGAATGATAGCCTTACCAAAGTCCTTATCTTCTTCGGGATTGTTTTCGTTGTCGATAAGATACTGACGAAGTTTCTTCCATGAGAAGATATAGATACCCATTGATGCGAGTGTTGAACGAGGCTTAGCGGGCTTTTCTTCAAAGTCTGTAATGCCCATATTTTCATCACAGATCATAATACCGAGTCTTGTTGCTTCTTCAAGAGTAACTTCCTGAACAGCGATTGTAGCATCAGCATTCTTTTCCTTGTGATAAGCGAGCATCTTTGAGTAGTCCATCTTATAGATATGGTCACCCGAAAGGATTACAACATAGTCAGGATCGTATCTGTCAACGAAGTTGATGTTCTGATAGATAGCATTTGCTGTTCCCTTATACCACTGAGCACCGAGTGCTGTCTGGAAAGGAGGAAGAGCGTGTGCACCGCCGTGGATCTTGTCAAGGTCCCATGGCTGTCCGTTTCCGATGTAATCATGGAGAACGAGTGGCTGATACTGTGTAAGAACTCCGACTGTGTCTATGCCTGAGTTGATACAGTTTGATAAAGGAAAGTCGATGATTCTGTACTTTCCGCCGTATGAAACGGCAGGCTTTGCCATATCCTGTGTCAGAGCGTAAAGGCGACTGCCCTGTCCGCCGGCAAGTAACATAGCAACGCATTCTTTTTTGGTATACATAACTTTGTACCTCCGATTTTATTTGAATTTTGTTGGTTTACTTATTTTTTGTCTGAAGCTTTCTTCTCTGTCGCCTTCTTTTCGGTTGACTTTGAAGCTTTTTTCTTGCTGTCAGACTTTTTAGCTGTTGTTTTCTTTGAAGTTGTTTTCTTCTTTGTTTCCTTCTTTTCACCAGAAGATTCTGATTTTTTCTTTTTAGGTGCATCAGGAAGCTTTTCAAAGAACATTACTGAAAGTGCAGGAATTTTAAGTGAGATACACTGTTCGTATCCGTGCATACCAAGTTCTTCTGTCTTTATTGTTCCGTTATCGACGCCTGTTCCGCCGAATGCCTTGTCATCGCTTGAGAAAACCTGCTTGTATTTGCCCTTATAAGGAACGCCTATCTTATAGTCTTCTCTTTCAACGGGAACAAAGTTACATACAACAACAATTTCGTTTCCGTTATCGTCAATTCTTCTGAATGCGATGATACTTTGCTTGTAGTCATCGTGTGAGATCCAGCTGAATCCCTGCCAGCTGTCATCATTTTCCCAGAATGCAGGACGGCTTAAATAGAATTTATTGAGTGCTGAAAGGAACTTCTTGTTGTTTGCGTGTCCTTCATACTGTAATAAATCCCAGTCAAGTTCTTTCTTATAGTCCCATTCCTTGCCCTGAGCAAATTCCTGTCCCATAAAGAGAAGTTTCTTTCCGGGATGAGCTATTGTGTAGCCTAAGAACGCACGGAGAGATTTGAATTTATCTTCTCTTTCACCGGGCATCTTTTCAAGGAGTGAGCATTTTCCGTAAACAACTTCATCGTGTGAGAGAGGAAGTATATAGTTTTCGGAGAAGCAATAGAAGAATGAGAATGTGAGTTTGTCGTGATTGAATGCTCTGAAATAAGGGTCTAATGAAATGTATTTAACCATATCATTCATCCAGCCCATATTCCACTTGAAGTTGAATCCGAGTCCGCCGACATCGGTAGGCTTTGTAACGAGAGGCCATGCTGTTGATTCTTCAGCGATCATAAGGATATCGGGATTTCTTCCGAATACCGCAGAGTTGAGTTGCTGTAAGAATGCTATTGCTTCAAGGTTTTCCTTTCCGCCCTTGGCGTTGGGTGCCCATTCGCCGTCGCGTCTGTCATAGTCGAGATAAAGCATTGATGCAACCGCGTCAACACGAAGACCGTCGATATGATATTTTTCAAGCCAGTAAACCGCATTCGAAATGAGGAATGAAATTACTTCGGGCTTACCGTAGTCGAAAATTCTAGTTCCCCAGGAGCGATGTTCACGCTTGAAACGATCTGAATATTCATAGCAGTATGTTCCGTCAAATTCATAAAGACCACATTCGTCCTTAGGGAAATGAGCAGGAACCCAGTCGAGAATTACGCCGATATTATGCTGATGGAAGATATCAATCATCTGCATAAAATCCCAGGGTGTTCCGAAACGGGATGTAGGTGCGTAATAACCGATTATCTGATAACCCCATGAGCCATCAAAAGGATATTCGGCAAGGGGCATAAGTTCGATATGTGTATAGCCGAGATCGTTGAGGTATGGTGCCATTTCTTCAGCAAATTTTATGTAACTGAATGGTGAACCATCTTCATATCTTCTCCATGAAGCGATATGAGCTTCATAGATGTTCATCGGGCTCTTGTAGATATTTTTCTTTGACTTTTCTTCGCGCCATTTAGCGTCTTTCCATTCGTAATGGCTTTCGATGTCAACATACTTTGAAGCTGTGCTGGGTCTTGTTTCCATATGGAAGCCATACGGGTCAGACTTCATAACAACTCTTCCGTTGTGGGATTCGATGCTGTATTTATAAGCGCCGAATTCGGGGAAGCCTTCAACAAAAATCTCCCATATTCCGTCGGCAATCTTATTCATCGGTGAGTTATCTCTGTTCCAGTCATTAGCATCACATACGAGAGAAACCGACTTCGCATTCGGAGCCCATACTCTGAACACTACGCCTTTCTTGTCATCGAGTTCAGCGGAATGTGATCCGAAAAACTCATAAGCCTCATAGTTTTTGCCCTGGTGGAAGAGATAAAGCGGTAATTCATAATCCGCAGAATTTATCTTCGCCATAAAATAGCCCTCCTATAACAACATATACACATAGGTATACCTTTTATATTCCAATATACATTCTACCAAAAAGCCGTAATAATTACAAGTTTTTTTGCAGAATTTCTATAAATTAACTGTATGCGTTGTTATGTTTTTGTATAATATGACAAAAATTTTGTGCTGATTATAGAAGATTATCTGTCAATTTCTTTTAAGTCTTACAACAGCAACGGTTGCATCGTCTGAAAAGGCTGTTGAAAAAGCCTTTTGTGCTGACATTATCTTCTCGCTTATCGCATCTGATGAAAGTTTTGACGAACGTCTCAGGATTTCCGATACTGCAGGATAAGTTTCTTCACCTATTCCGTCAGATGTGAAAACAAGTGTATCGTTTTCGCGAAGTTTCAGAGAATATTCTTCGGGCGAAACGCCACGGAATATTCCTATCGGAAAAGACGAGGAAGAATATTTTTTTATCTGTCCCTTTGAACAATGAAAAGCAGTGCTTCCGCCGAGTTTCATAATCTTTGTTTCTCCACCCGAAAGACCTATCTTTACAAAGTCGAGAGTAGCAAAACTTTCGTCTTCGGATTTAACCTGCATAGCGGAATTCACAAGCTTTGCCGCCGATGAAAAATCCGCACCCGCAGAGAGAAGTTTTTCTATCGACGACGACGCAAAAATACTGTCTATCGCAGCACGGTTTCCTCTTCCCATTCCGTCTGAAAGAACAGCATAGAAATTCCCTTTTCCGTCGTAAAAACTCTTGACTGTATCACCCGATTGTTCGCCCTCTTTTGATGACACAGACGACACAGAAAAATCAATATCAAAACGCGGTTTTTCTTCCATTGAAAAGCTGATAAGCCCCTCGGCATAAGAGAAAACAGGAAGTGAAAAATCGGCATCCGCAAAATCAGATATCTTTTCGCAGAAGTCTGCTTTATCGGGTTCTTTTCCCGTAAAATATCCGCTTATGAAAGTCTTTCCCGATTTATCGGTAAACGCGGTTGAAACAACATCTGTCGCACCGTTTTTTATGAGATATTTTTTTGCTTCATCAGAAAGTCTTTTGTCTGTTGTTCCGAAAGAAGAAATATCTTTTGAAAGCGAGGAAAGAAGGTTTTCTGTCATATCAAGTTCTTCAAACAAAAGCCCTCTCATTTCGCGGAATTTTCTCTTTGTATTTATGCATACATTCCTCTCTCTGAATGCGTTTGTAAATTCCTTCGCGACGGCGTTTCTGCGATAACAGCTTAAAAGTCCCTCGGGGAGCATATTTTCGGTAATTTCCCCGTTTGTATAGGTGATTTTTTTAGCCTTATCAAAGCTATCGCTTGTCTTATCAAAATCGTTTTCCCAACAACGCATATTCCCTCTGCAATCGGAACAAACTCTGTCGCAGACTGTTATAGAAAGATTTTCTTCGGGGGTTTTCTTTTCGAGTGCTTCAGAAAGTTTTTCTGCTTTCTTTCTTATCTCTCCTATCGAGTTTGCAAGAAAAGAAAGCCTGCCTGAAATATTTTCGGAAATGTCCCCCGATGAAGCGAGTGTTGCAGAGCCTAAAAATTTCGAAAGTATCCTTTCGGGGAAAAGCATAAAGATACCCGAGGCTGTTGCGACATCGGCGATGTATTTTGCCGTTTCGGTATTCATCCCCGAGGAAATCGCACCTATGACATTTATCATAAGAAAAGAAAGCGAAGTTATCATTACTCCCTTTTCGGAGACAAATCCGCATACTATCGCAGACACCGTAAGTATAGCGGAAATGCTCACAAAATCTTCAGAAAAAAGCATAAACGAAGCTATCGAAAGTGCAGAAACAATCAATGCTCCCGATGAGCGAAATCTTCTTGCGAAAGAGAGGATTGCAAAGGCGGAAAAGATCCTTCCGATATTAAGAAAAGAAACAGAAACCGAACATAGTGATGAAACGATGAAAATATAAAAAAGAGAAAGGGTTACCGCTACCATTCCCTCAAGGCAGAGTTTTTCAGATGCGGACTTTTTCTCTGTGATATAAGAAACCGAAAATGTTATAACCGCACAAAGAACCGACTTCATAACTATCACCGCAAACGACGATGCTATCGGTGCAAGAAGGAATGTTACTACAAAGGAACAAGCGGTATAACAAACTGATGTAATGACAGTTATTCCTTTATAAGAAAGATTTTTTCCGAGAACCTCACAGATAAAAATCTTTACAATAAAAATAACAAGCATCGAGGTTATTTCGGGTATCGAAAAACCTATATTCCCCGATATGAAATATGTAAGCATAGCGCCCATAAAAGAAACCATTCCATAACTCACAGGGAGTATCCCCGAAAAAACGGCAATATAAGGCGACGGGATCCCTCTTATCTTTGAAAAGGCGAATAACATTGACAAAAGAAAAATAACAGTTCCGCGAAGTATAGAAGACACAGTATGTCTTGCGACCGCGTTTGATTTTAATGCAGAAATCCTTTGCATTTTTAACTTCCTCCGTATTATAGATTGCGGTTTGTCATTCCCCTTTGAAAAATCCGTAAAACATATAATAACATAAAGTTTTAAAAATCCTTGTCGGATAAAGACTGCAAAAAATATCGAAAAAATAAAAGCGTCAGATTTTTCTGACGCTTTCTGCAATATTTATGAAATCTTCCATAGAAAGTTGTTCGGGGCGGATACTTTCTGAAAGTCCCGCTGACTTTATCGCTTCCGTAATTATTTTTTTATCCATAGAAAGACCTGATGAAAGTGAGTTTGAAAGAGTTTTTCTTCTCTGAGAAAAAGCCGCTCTTACAACCTTGAAGAAATGTTTTTCATCATCGACTTTCTTCTCGTTCTTTATATCAAGTCTGATAACAGCACTGTCAACATTGGGTGATGGCATAAAACTTCCTCTCGAAACATTGAAGAGAAGTTTGGGTTCAGAGTAATATCTCACAGCGACCGTTACCGCACCTACATCACGAGTGCCTAGTTCTGCGGTAAGTCTTGTTGCGGCTTCTTTCTGAACCATTACAGTTATTGCTTTTATGTTAAGTCTGTTTTCCAAAAGCGACATAATGATAGGCGATGTTATATAGTAAGGCAGAT